>JACIXD010000005.1 GCA_014360645.1 Actinomycetota bacterium
TTCGGAGGTAAGACCTGCGACAACGGCCACTTCGTCTGCAAGGACTGCTACAGGGCCAGTGCAAATGTAAAATGCCGTCTGTGCGGAACGAGGCTGAAGTAAGCGATTATGCTCAGCGAATAGGCCTTGACTCTTGGTTGGTGACAGTCCGGTCTCGGGTCATGGGGCGGTCTTCAGTCGAAGGGTGCGGTTATTGCCCGGTAGGTTAAGGTAGAGTTGGTAAGTTACCGGGATCGAAGATCGAAGATACGACCCCGGGTTACTTCAATCGTTTTACCGGTTCCCTTGTCCGAACCGAGAGAGAGGGGAACGATGTCTCTTGCTTTCTTGCTTTCTTGCTTTCTTGCTTTCTTGCCACGAGACCGGCAAGCGGCATATCTAGATTTCCGTACAGACGAGAGTTTCTCTTTATATAATGTTGGTGGGGTGATCGGATGTTTGTGGCCGAGCTCTATGAAAAACTGCCCGGTGATATACAAAGGATGGAGGACATCCTCACATCCTATTTTTTGGGGTGATGAAGAATCTCCCTGAAGACTTACTCCTGCTCCCCTGGTTGGAGGCCGCTGGGTTTCAAGCCGATTGGGATGCGCATTCCTCAGTGGCTTTTTCCTTCTGGGAGGCCCTTCCCGACGCCACGGAACCGGACCTGATAATCAGGACAGAGCACGACCTTATAATGATCGAGGTGAAACATCTCTCTACCCTGGGCACTGACAAGAGCCAGTTGGAGAGAGAAGTGCTTGGAGGTCTTGCTCTGGCAAAGACCGAGGGACTCCGCTTTTCCTTCATCGCCTTGACAAACGACTACAAGGAACCGGATGTATTGGGGGAGTTTAAGGCGGCTCATCCGCCAGGTGAATTGGGATACAGATGTCTATGGACTTCGTGGCGTAAGGCTTTTGAAGTGGTGGAAACGGCCATCGTTGCGGATTCCCCGCATGGCAAGATGCTGGTCGATCTGCTTAAGGTTATGGAGAAGCGTGGTCTAAGGGGCTTCCGTGGATTCGGCAGCTTGGAGGGAAAGATTATGAAGTGCAAAGAGGCAATCAGCTTGTTGGACGAAATAAGCAGGAACATATCGTCCATGTTCAGAGAGCTTGACCCCTTGCTAGAAAACATCGGGTTTTCCTGCTTAAAACCTTTCGCCAACACCGTGATAAGGGACGGTGCATATAGAAACCTGAATGAGCCCCAGACTTGGATACCCACCTACTTTGCCAGGGCTTACAGAAAGACCCTGGGAGAGACCGATCCGGAAGATGCTCTGTACTTTATCAAGGTCCGGCTGGACGAGGAGGACCCACGCTTAATCGTTGGTGGTGCAATTGCAATGGAGAGAGCTACAGCCAAGACGTTCGAACATACCGAAATAAACCGTTTCTTCTTGGACATGCGAAATCTCCCATTGGAACCCTTTGATGTTCTTGCAATAGAGAGCGCTTATGACATGTCCTTTTATCGCATGGGAGGATACCTGATCATCCAACACCAGGAATCTATGATGGCGGTGGGAAAAGTGGAAGATTTAGGTAATATTACGTCCCTTTTCACAGAGATGCGGAGGGTACTGAAGGAAGCAGCGAAACAGCTGTCTGATAACGCATAGGAATTACCCTGTGCAATATCCTAGACTAAAACGGACATGGTGGTAATTGCTGTTTATGGATCAAATGCACATGATGATATGCGGGCTCGCTGTGGGGTCACATCTTCGATCTTCGATGCGAGTGTGCCTGGGCTTGAACATGAAGCCCGCGCATTCGAGCCTCGGTCTCACGGTCAGAGCTGACACGAGCAGAAATGGGACGTCAAGCAATTGCAGGGATTGAAGATCGAAGATCTGACCCCGCTGAGTTGGTGTAAGTCGCCTTCATCGAAGATCGAAGATGTGACCCCGCCTCGTTAGTGGCAGCTGACGGGGCTGAAGCCGGGGATGGCGGAGTTCTTGCGCCCCCTGCGCAGCCCCTCGATGATGAGCTTGAGGGTGTTCTCGGTGCCCAGGACGCGCGCCAGTCCCTCGAGCAGGTCCACCCTGGCCCTCAAGGGGTACCAGACGTTGTGCTTGAACTGGAAGACCCTGGCAAAATTGCGGTTGAAGCGCTGGAACTCCTCGAGGGCCTTCTCGCGGTCGGTGACGGCGATGGCGGCCACCTTCCCCGACACCAGGGCGCCGGAGATGCCGAAGCCCATGAAGGGGTCGATGGAGCCGCTCATGGTCCCGCACAGGATCAGCCCGTCGTGGAAGAGGTGAGGGCTGTCCGGCGAGGAGGCGGGGGCCACGCCGTGCACGTACTCCCAGTTGTCCTCCTCCATGCCCCGCACCCTCCGCATAAAGGAGCGGTACCTCTCCAGTCCCTCGCGGGGGATCTCCTGTCCGTAGGAGAAGAGAAGGTTGTAGTAGATGCCGTTGGCAAAGGAGATGTAGCCGTACTCGTTGATGCACTCGTCCAGCCAGATCCAGGCATAGGGGTCCGATTCCGCCTCGCCCGAGGCCATCCAGGCGTACCAGTGCACGTAGGGGATCTTGAGGTGGTCGTAGGCGGGCTGGTTGAGGCCGCAGGCGACGATGGTCCCCGGCTCGAGGCCCGGCACGTCCTCGGCGCGCAGCGGGGAGTTGAACTCGAACTCCACCCCCGCCTCCAGGCACTTGTTGTAGAGCAGGGTGTCCAGGCTCTGGGGGCGGGAGCTGCGCTCCACGTGGTAGGACATGGCCGCCGGGGCGGGTATCTCCAGGTCGTGCAGGTAGATGGAGAGGGAGCTCACGGGGACGAACACCGGCGTGAGGTCTATACCCACGTACTCCGAGGTCGCCGCCACGTCCAGGGGTGTGGTGTGCAGGGATGGATTGAAGACGCGCGAGCCGCCGTAGGAGGGCTCCTGCTCGCGCACCAGCACCTTATGCCCCTCCACCGCCAGGTTGTAGGCCGCCACCATGCCGGACATGCCGGCCCCGTAGATCAGGACCTCCCTGGGGGCCATCACCCTCACCTCCCGTGTGCTCCGAAGACTGCTCCCTCGCTCCGTATCCGCCAGGCGCGGCGGTCGCGCTGACCAGACCCCTTATGCCGTGCGAAACGGTCAAGCCGCCCGAGCCCGTTGCGCGGGGATGCCAATCCATACCATCTTTTTCCGGTAGCGCCGTTAGGCGCGGCATGGATCAGGCTTTCCCCGCGCAGGCCTCCTCACCCGAGGCCGCAAGATCCGGGCGATCGCCTTGCGCCGTCCAGCCCGGCGGGGCGATGCGCCGGTACCCCGCCGAGCCATACCATTATAGCGTTATCCGCGCCGTGTCCCGCAACATCGCACGGATGCGGTGGACCGGGGATGCGGACCCGCGAGCCGTTGACGGCCAGCGGTTTTACGGCACCTGCGCCATGTAACGCAATCTTCTTACAACTGCCCCGGCCTCATAGTGTGCCAAGATCATCGCTGCAAAGGCTCTGTCCCCTCGCTCAGGATAGACAGGTAACGATCGTAGGCGAATATCCTGTTGCGCTTTCTGCCCGTCAACTCCCGCACGATACCAAGTCCGGTCAATCCGGCCACAGCCTTGGCGGCAGTGGGAAAGGTCAACCCAGTGCTTTTACATAGATCGTTGAGGCTGATCAAGGGTTGCCGGCGGAAGGCCTCGAAAACCAGCAGCGCGGATCCGGAGGACCTTCCCATGCCTTTGATGCGTTCGGAATCATCGTCAAAAAGATTTACCAGGCTGCGAGCGGTTTCCACTGCGTCTGTCGAGACCGACTCGACTCCCTTCAGGAAAAAATCCACCCATGATTCCCAATCTCCGTGCTTGCGGACCCTGTTCAACAGGCGATAGTAGCTCGTGCGATTCTGTTTGAAGTACAGGCTCAGATAAAGCAATGGCTGGCTCAATATCCCGACATCGTGCAGCATCAGCACGATGAGCAGGCGGCCAACACGGCCGTTGCCGTCCAGGAAGGGGTGAATGGTCTCGAACTGTACGTGCGCGAGCGCGGCCTTGATCAGAGCCGGAAGCGCTGACTTCCTGTCATGGATGAATCGCTCCAGCTCTGCCATGCAGTCCTCTACTTGCTGATGAGGCGGCGGCACGAAGACGGCGTTTCCTGGTCTTGTCCCCCCTATCCAGTTTTGTGAGCGGCGGAATTCCCCCGGCGATCTATCGCTCCCTCTCCCGCGCGAAAGCAATATGGCATGGACCTCCCGCACAAGGCGGTTCGAGAGGGGGAAGCCGTCACGCAAGCGCGCGACGCCGTGCTCAAGGGCCGCGACATAATTGGAAACCTCTACTACATCGTCCAGCGGCACGCCAGGCACTTCTTCCATTTCGAAAAGCAGGAGGTCGGCGAGGGAAGATTGGGTGCCCTCTATCTGCGAAGACAAGACCGCCTCCCGCCGCACGTAGGAGTACAAGAACAGGTGAGGGTCCGGGAGCAGGGTCGAGATGCTGTCCAACCGTCCCAGAGACAGCAAGGCCTTCTCCAGAAGAAGCTGACGTTTACCGCTGAGATCCAGCGCCGGGCTCGGTGGCAGCGGGTGCGGCACGAAGCTGCGGATTCGCTCACCGCCTATAGTCTGAACCTCATAACGCCCCGTCAGCCCTCTTTCCATTTTCGTTCTCTCCTGCTGAAGAAATTTTAATAACTATTATTTTGTTTAAGGTTTGCGCCCTATGTTTAAATAATAATTGCCTGCCTCTACCGGGTCAATCCTCGCGATCCATCCCTAGACCGAATCTGCGGCCCGGATGCCCGGCCACGAAACGATCCGCTCATTTCTCCCCGGGGACGATCTCGCGGCTGTACGTCAATGCCTCTTCACTGCATACCTTCTCGCAGCCGGTTTGCATTGCGCAATCGAAGTCGCTGAAGAAAGACATAAATCCAGATAACGGCGGCGGGCGGGATGCGGACCCGCGAGCCGTTGCCGGCCGATGGTTTTCTAGGCACCCGCAGTCGTCTTTGTCATCTACTGCTTGTCAATTGTACTAGATTGTAATACAATTGCATTGAGGTGATTTGCATGAGAGAGTCGGTTACCATAAGCCTTCCGGCTGATCTGAAGAAGAAGCTCGATCAAGCGACCAAACGCGGGCATGTCAACCGGAGCGATATAGTACGGGATGCCCTGCGCCAATACTTCGCTCTCCAGGACTTCAGGACCATACGCAATAAGGCGGTCGCCGAGGCCGAGGCAAGGGGCATCTTTACCGACGAGGATGTGTTCAAGGAAATATCTTGAGGGTCTTTTTCGATACCAACGTCCTCATCTCCGCGTTCATCGCCCACGGCACATCGAGCGAGGTGTTCGAGCATTGCCTGTCGTCCTGCCAGGTCTATACCTCTCCGTTCATACTGGACGAGTTGAAGGACGTGCTCTCATCCAAACTCCACCTATCAGTCTCCAGGATAAAGGAGATCTCCGAGTTCCTGATGAATAACCTGGAGTTGGTCGAAGCCGGCAGTTTGGAAGAGAAGGTATGCAGGGACCACGATGATGACTTCGTGCTTGCAGGAGCCCTTGCAGCCGCCGCCGACTGCCTGATAACCGGCGATGAAGACCTCCTTGTAATCAAGGAATACAAGGGTATCCGCATCATTAGACCGATTGATTTCTGGCGCTTCGAAAAGGTCTTCGGCTCTGCCCTTGAATAGAAACTCAGCTTGCCTTTGTGCTTCCTAAAGAATCAAGATGGCGGGGGCGATCTTACAACCGAACCTTCGGTAAACACGGGGCGGATCGTTTTCGATTCTAGAATCTTTTTCAAAAGCTCATCTCAAGGACAATATAGAGGTGGCGGAGGAGGCGGGATGCGAGCCCGCGAGCCGTTGCCGGCCAATGGTTTTCAAGACCACCTACACCTATCCCGCCAGCTTGCTATAAGGATTACCTGGTTCATATCTATGTATTAGATAGCCTTCTTTAACTAGTTTTTTTATCATTTTTTGCTTTTCTGGTATTTATATCGAAGGCGTCACTCGGCAATCAAAACCGGCCGGCAATCGGCACTTGAAAACCGGCCACTTGAGATTCAACAACTATCTACTCCTTTGTTCCCTTCTTGTCGCCTCCAACATCAAGGCCTCGGCGCTTGCGCTCATGCAAACTGTATGATGGCCCGGTGACGGCGATGACGTCAGCATAGTGCAAAAAACGGCCAGGCAGGGGCGCCTGCTGCCACGGTGTTGTTCAGCGCCTTGCCCCAGTCCTCGATGGGCCGGTTGGTAGTCACGATGGTGGAGGCTTTCTCGTAGCGGCGGAGGAAGCCTTCCAGCAGATATTCCGCTCCGCCGGCAGGGATGGTCTTGAGTCCTGATTCCTCCAGGAGCAGCCGGTCCACAGAGGTTAGTTCGGAGACGAGTTCGCCCCGCCCTCCGGTGGCCTAGGCTTCGGCCCTCTGGGCCACCGGGTCGAAGGTGGATTCGTGCAGCACGGTGTGTCCCGCGGCAATGGCCGATACCGCCGGCGAGATGGCGATGCGGCTCTTGCCCGCGCCCCCCGGCCCGATCAGGAGCACCCCCCGCTTCTCTCTAACGAACCTGGCCGTGTTCAGCTTGAGCGCCAGGCGTTTGGGTATCTTGGGGTTGAAGGCGAAATCGAAGTCGGACAGGTACTTGACGCAGGGCAGCTTGGCCTTCTTCAGCCGGCGGGCGAGCCGGCGGCCCTTGCGCACCGCCGGCTCGTCTTCTACCAGCAACTCCAGGAACTCGCGTGCGCTCAAGTCTCCCTGATCCGCCTGGAGCAGGCGAGCCGGAAGGGTGGAGGCCATCCCCGAGAGCCTCAGCGCCCGCGGCCTCTTTTCAAGTCCGGCGCTCAATCACATCCGTCTCCTTCCCTATGTCGGCAAGCGGCCGGATGATCTCGTGGGACTGGATGAGCTCCGGGCGCTGCTCACGGTCGCTGGCCTGCTCAGCCAGCTTCTTCAGGCTCTTGCAGTGGTAGACGCCTTTGTTCACGGCCAGCTTGCAGGCCCATTTCGCCGACTCCTTGCGGTGGTGACGGGTGAGCGAGAGCATCCCCTGGATGAGCCGGTAGGAGCGGGGGCCGCGCGTCTCGATGACGCTCCTGGCCCGGGCGGCTGCCTCCGGGCCGATCCGCTCGGCTCTGGCCAGCAGGCTTCGCTCATAGGCCTCCGCCCGGGCCGGCTTGTGGGCAGGGCGATGCTCGGGGGTCGTCGGCCACCACCCCGGCCCCCTGATCTGGTGGACCGCCTCCAGGTTCTGGCCGAAGTAGGCCTTGAGCAGGCGCTCTGTGTAGCTTACCTCCACCGTTTCGGCCAGCAGGCGGGCGGGCACCGAGTAGTAGGCGTTGTTGAGCTGGATGTGTCCGTCGGGGTGCACCTTGCGGAAAGCGCACTGGAAGTATTCGAAGGCGCAGAGGGCCAGGGGCCCCAAGGCGCCCTTCTCGGCCTCCAGGGAATGGGTGATGACCTGGCGGCGGGTGGTGCCGTGGATGCGGAGTGAGGCGACGGTGCGGTTCCAGTGGGCCAGGAAGCCGTTGGCGCCGGCTAGCGAGTTGAACCGCCTGCCCTTTAGGACGTGGTCCTTGACCTAGCCGCCGTTGCGCTCCGCCTTGCCCTTCTCCTCGGCCTTGCCGGGGAGGCAGGGCACCGGGCAGAAGCCCCTGTGATTCGCGAAAGCGGCATAGACGGCGTTCATCTCCGGATCGTAGAGGCAGGCCTTGGCCACGCCCGCTTTGAGGTTGTCGAGCTTGATCGCCCGGGGCACTCCGCCGAAGAAGCGGAAGGCGTTCTCTTGTGCTCGGATGAAGGCGAGTGCCGTCTGCGAAGAGGCCGCCTCCTGGTAGGGGTGGCGGGAGTGAGACAGCGTCATCACAATGATCCGGGGGCGATACCGTTTCCCGGTGGCCTCGTTTAAGGTCGGAGGGCCCGAGAAGAAGTCCACCTGGGCCTCTTCTCCAGGGGCTGAGTGCAGCACGTCAACCAGTTCGGGGTGCTTTTTCTTGATCTTTTTGCCCCGGCGCCTGACCGCGTCATGGCTGCCGGCGAACCCATACTCCTCCACCCTGAAAGGAAGGCTGAGCCTTGGATAAAATAAAGTTGACGCTATTCATCTCGTTTCGACGTGAAATGAAAATGAGGTTTAAACTAGGGCGTTCGGGGAATATTGGTTGTAAGACAAACGCCAGGTTATAATATAATAGTTTTCGGGAAGCTGTGAGCCGCGGGCGAGACCTGGTCACCTGGTCCGCGGGGAGCTAGTGGTGAAACCGGCCCGACCCTCTCGGAAGGTCGGGCCTTTTCATAGGGCGTTGGGACGGAAAACAGAATAGGGCTTGAGGGATAACGAGCAGCTGGTACGCGAGTATACGACAGCCTGAAGGTCGCAGCCCACTCGGCGTAGATGGCGGCGACATCCACGTGTTCATCGCTTCCCTCAGACCCGGCCTTGTATTTTCCGGCTTCCGTCCCTACGCCCCGGTATGAGGACAGGTGGAGGATGGACACCGGCTGCTTGCGGATGAGCAGAACGGGCAAGGAGGTGGTCCTGGGCTGCGAAGACAAGAGGAAAGTCGGTATGCGAGATCTCTGCCTATTGACGGCATGAGGCAGGGAGTAAGTGCAAACGTGAGATCCGCGAAAGGAGGGTGATATGAGAAAGGCGATAATAGCTGTCCTGCTGACCGCACTCGCCCTCACCATGATTGTACCGGCGATGACGACGGCGGCAGATGGTTGGGACGGGTCGATTAGTTGGTCAGGTCAAGGCATGGATTCAAGCCCGAGAAGTGATTTGGTCGGTGAAGGGCCGCGCACGGAGGCCGGCTGGATACACTGGAACGTCACCCAGGCTGGGGGTGTGACTTCGGCTCAACTGGAGCTCGGCGGCTCCGGGTCCGGCACCTATTATGTGCACGCAAAACATGGTAAAACGCTTCAGTTCTTCACGCCATATTTCGACTTGGGAGCGCTTACGGCAACCGTGTGGTACAACGGCTACCTGGGAGATAACCCGCAGTTCATAATCTCCGACTGGTGCGATCCGATTGAATCGGAAAGGCTGACTGTCACCAAGACCGTGGTCACCTCCTACATACGCACTCACTTTTGGGACATAGACAAGTCCGTCTCCACCGAAAACGGTTACACGCACGAAGGTTACCCCAAGATCTGGCTCTACGTGGACGGCAGGGGAGACGAGACCGCCACATGGACGGTGGACGTGTCTTACGAGGGCTACGAGGACAGCGGCTTCAACGTATCCGGGGAGATCACCATCAAGAACACCGGGACTCTCGACGCTGAGATTGTGGGCATTGCTGACGAATTGGCTGGCCAAGAGATTGACATCCACTGTCCGGAAGAACTACCTTTCACCCTCGCGGTAGGCGAGACCCTAACTTGCACCTACAGCGTGGACGTAGAAGGTAAGGTCGAGGGGTCCAACGTCGTGACGGTCACCACCAAGAGAGGCAGTTATGAGGAGAAAAAGGACATCGTTTGGGGTGACCCCACCACCGAGTTCGGCAAGACCGTCACCGTCGAGGACGTGAGCGACCTCTTCGGCGAGAGGGAGCTGGGAAAGGTCACGGCTCCGAGCGGCGACACTTTCACCTACACAAAGGACTTCGCATGGGCGGATTACGGCGAAAATAGGGCTGGTGACTACACCTACGACAACACCGCCATCATCGTCGAGACGGGGCAGTCCGCGAGTGCGACCCTTAAGGTAAACGTCCAGGGATTCATCTACGAGACGGCCTACGCCAAGGGCTCATCCGCAATACCCTTCATCCCCACCTTCGCCAACTGGGGATGGACCAATCCCATCTGTAGCGGGACTTACACCTGGGACCTCTGGGCCGGCGCCGCGAAGTGCGACACCAGCAAGGGCACGCTGGTCGGCTCGGTTACGGTGACATACCCCTCCGATGGCTGCGTAACCGTTGATTACAACGTATCAACACCCAACATCCTCAAGGAAACCCACGTGTACGCGGGTTATGACATATTCCCCAAGGTGTTGTCGGGCAAGCGTTGGGTGTACACCGTCGCACCGGGGCAGTACTACAATGACAGCCCGTTCAACGGCAGCCAGGTCTACGTCATAGCCCACGCGGTGGTCGGTATCCCCGACCCGAATTTTGGCCCCTGAGGTGACCGAACGGCGCGAAAACTGAGCCAGGCAAAACCCCCGGGGGAGCCCCTCTCCCGGGGGTTTCCTTTCTTGGCCCGCATGTTTGACTGATTGATATTCTCATCTACCCCATTGCTTATGCCTCCCTTAGTCACTGAGTAAGCCGTTAGATCCCTTGTCGGGTTATTTTGCTCGCAACGTTTTTCCTCATCGATTTCCGCCTCGCCGCAGCCTGACTTCCCGCCCATGGCCTCAAGTCGCTTTAAGGATTCCCTGATGGCTAAAGGTGATGATAATGCCACAAGAGAAACGGTCACACAGGTAAGGGAAGAGGTCAAGCGGAGAGAGAAGGCCATCATGCAGCGCCTCATGGCTGAAGAGAGGGAGCTCTTTCTGGATAAGAACCCCGAGGACAGGGGGAACGGTTTCCAAGGGCGTACCCTACTCACCTCAGGCGGGCACATAGAGGACTTACGGGTGCCGGTATGCCTCGCCCAGGGGACAGACCACGAGGGAGGGCGAGAGATCTTGGGTTTCTGGATCATGGGGGGATCCGGAGCGAGCGCACACGCCTGGCGGGAGATATTCAGAGAGCTCAAGGAAAGAGGAGTGGAGCGCATAGACATCGTGGTCTCCTGCGATCTCTCCTGTATCTTGGAGGCTTCGAGGTCGGTCTTTCCGGGGGCGGATCACCATTTATGCGTGGTGCACGCGGTGAGGGGCGCCAGGACCAGGGTAAGGCGTTCCGACTGCGCTGCGGTGCTTCAAGGCCTCAAGGCCATATACCGGGCCCAAGATCAAGAGGAGGCGGAGCGAGCTCTGTCCGCCTTTGCGGATACATAATTCGGTGCGGGGAGAGGAAGGAAAGATATACGGACACGATTTTCTTGACGCTATCGGGCGTTAGAAAGCCTTTCTGCCACTGACATAATCTGTGTGTCAGTATCCAGTAGCTTATGGGGGGTCAGATTTATAAAAGGGCACAAAACGTGCATATTCTATGGAAATGCGATTTTAAAGAGAACCGCAGCGTTTCACAATTCTTCGATAAAAAAACCAGTTCAAAGCACATATTAGGTGGCGGAGGGGGCGGGATTCGAACCCGCGAGCCGTTGCCGGCCAATGGTTTTCAAGACCACCGCAATCGTCCGCTCTGCCACCCCTCCAAGGTCAATTGTAGGGGTGGACGGCGGGGTAGTAAATGCGCCACCTTCCGGGGGCGCGTAGCGGCGGGTGCCGCTCAGGACCTCGCCGGGGAGGAGGGGCCTGCCCTGCAGGCGGGCCCGGAAGGCCTCGGCGGAGACCACCTCCAGGCGCATCCCCGGGAGCAGGGGGGAGAAATCGCGCACGATGCGGCGCATTATGACCAGCAGATCCTCGGCTCGCATCTCTGACCACGACCGCGCCTCGCGGGCGCGCCGGATTCAACCTCCCACATCTATACCTTGCACCCGCTTGCAGCGCTGTCAAGCCTGTATGAGGGCTCGGGTAGCCCAGCGGCAGAGCTCAACCGGCGGTGATCAGCTCCAGGCCGTGCATGTAGGGGCGCAGGGCCTCGGGCACCTCCACGCTCCCGTCCTCGCGCTGGTAGTTCTCGAGGATGGCGGCCACGGTGCGACCGATGGCCACCCCGGAGCCGTTGAGGGTGTGCACGTACTGCGACTTGCCCTTTCCCGCGGGTTTGAACCTGATCTCCCCGCGGCGGGCCTGGAAGTCGGTGAAGTTGGAGCAGGAGGATATCTCCTTGTACTCGCCGTAGGAGGGGAGCCACACCTCGAGGTCGTAACACTTGGCGGCGGAGAAGGAGAGGTCGCCGGTGGAGAGCACCTCCACCCGGTAGGGCAGGCCCAGGCGCTGGAGGACCTCCTCGGCATCTCTGGTAAGTCTTTCTAGCTCGTCATAGGAGGTGTCGGGACGGACGAACTTCACCAGCTCCACCTTGTTGAACTGGTGCTGGCGGATGAGGCCCCTTATGTCCCTCCCGTAGGAACCCGCCTCGCGCCGGAAACAGGGGGTGTAGGCGCAATAATACAGCGGTAGGTCCTCCTCTCGCAGGGTCTCGCCGCGGTGGATGTTGGTCACCGGAACCTCGGCGGTGGGGATGAGGTAGAGCTCGTCGTCCCGGCAGCGGTACATCTCGTCCCTGAGCTTGGGGAGCTGGCCAGTGGAGAACATGCTCTCCTCGTTGACCAGGATGGGCGGGAAGACCTCGGTGTAGCCGTGCTCGCGCGTGTGCAGGTCGAGCATGAAGTTGATGAGCGCGCGCTCCAGCAGGGCCCCCTTGCCCTTGAGCAGGGTAAAGCGCGACTCGGCGATCTTCACCCCACGCTGGAAGTCGAGGATGTCCAGTCCCTCGCCCAGCTCCCAGTGAGAAAGGGGCCGGAAGGAGAACTCCCGCGGCTCCCCCCAGCGCCGCACCTCCTGGTTGAAGGTCTCGTCCAGGCCCACGGGGACCGTCTCGTGGGGTAGGTTGGGGATGCGGATGAGGATCTCTCGTATCTCGCCGCCGATCTCGCCCTCCTCGGCCTCCAGCGCCCTGATCTCGTCGCTCAAGCGCCCCATCTCCTCGCGCAGGCTGGCGGCATCCCCGCCCCGCCGCATGAGCTCCCCTATCTCCTTGTTGCCGCGCTTGTGGCGTGCGCGCTTCTCTTCCAGCTCAACCAGTATTTTCCTGCGGCGGGCGTCCAGCTCCAGGAGCCGTTCCAGGGGGACCTCGAGGCCGCGGTCCGACACCGCCCTGCGCACCGCCTCCGTGTTCTCGCGTATGAACTTGAGGTCAAGCATGTTCGTCCTCCTCGCGGTAAGCCGGATAGGACCCCAGGAGCTTCACGCGGGGCAGCTTGCAGAGCAGGCACTTCAAGGCCGAGGCCAGCACCTCGTCCTCCTCGTGACCCTCGCAGTCGATGAAGAAACAGTAGTCCCCCAGCACCTTCTTGGTGGGCCGCGACTCGATCTTGGAGAGGTTGATGTAGCGGAAGGCGAACTCCTGCAATATCTGCAGGAGCGATCCCGGGCGGTCCTGGTGGATGAAACAGACCATGGAGGTCTTGTCGCGTCCCGTGGGTGGCATCTTTTCCCTGCCCAACAGCACGAAGCGGGTGCGGTTGTCCGGGTGGTCCTCCATGCCCTCGCGCAGCACCTCCAGGCCGTAGAGCTCCGCCGCCAGGCTGCTGCCGAGCGCGGCCGCGGGCTCAGGCGACTCCGCCGCCCTGCGCGCCGCCTCGGAGGTGCTGTTGGCGGCCTCCACCTCCACCCCGGGAAGCGCCTCCACGAGATGGCGACGGCATTGCGCCGCCGCCTGGGGATGGGAGATAACCCTGGTTATATCTTCCATGCGAAGGCCCGGACGGGCGAGAAGGTGGTGGCGCACCTGGCACACCTTCTCTCCCTGGATGAGCACGTCGGCCTCGAAGGCCAGGCTGTCCAGGGTGGCATTCACCGCGCCCTCGATAGAGTTCTCGATGGGGACCACCGCCTTGTCCGCCAGGCCGTCCTGCACCGCCAGGATGGTCTCCTCCACGGTGGGGAAAGGCAGTGCCGCCTCAAAGGAAAGGCCGCGCCAGCCCCGCAGCGCTTCCTCGGTGAAGGTGCCGGGGGGTCCGAGGTAGGCGACGTTGCGGCAGGTGACGGCGGAGGTCACATCACCCAAGAGCCGTCCTCCTCCCTGGTGGAGACGCCGCCTTCGTCGGCGGCCAGGACGTCGAAGGGGGCTTGCACACTCCCCTTCCGTGCCCGGATGAGGGGAGGTTTCACGCCCAGGGCACGGCGCAGCGCCTCTTCCTCCTCCTGTGAGAGCACGTGGGAAGCCCTGCCGGCGCGCACCGCCTTGGCATATGTGCGGTTCTCGTTGCGCCCGTAGATGGAGGTGAAGATGACCCCGTCACCGTTCTCGTCCAGCATGGCTACGGAATAGCTCAGCTTGCCGCCCATGTCCTCGAAGGCGTCGAAGCGCACCACCGCCACGCGCTGCAGCGCGCCAGCCAGCACGTCGGTGAGGTATTCCTTCTGGGCCGAGTGCTCATCGAGGAGGTGGAAGATCTCCTCTATCTGCAGGGCTTGGGAGGCCACTTTCTCCACCAGGCTCGAACCGTCGACACCCCGCTTGAGGATGGTGATGTTGCGGCGCAGCAGGGAAAGCTGGCGGAAGAGCATGAAAACCGCCACCAGCAGCACCAGGTCCAGCAGGAAGAGCAGGGTGATGAAAACGCCGGCGTTGTTCTTTAGCGCGTCCACTCCTTGGCCTACCTCCTTTCACTCAAGAGGATACCACATTCCTGGCCGGCCCCGAGGATGGGTGGCGGGGGCGGCGGAGGCGGGGAGGTTTGGTGGAGGGGACTGGGTGAGGAGGAGGGTGACGGTTGCTCGATCGGGGACCGAAGCTCCTCTGGACGGCCCCGAGGACGGGTGGCGGGGGCAGCGGAGGCGGGGAGGTTTGGTGGAGGGTACTGGGTGAGGAGGAGGGTAACGGTTGCTCGATCGGGGACCGAAGCTCCTCTGGACGGCCCCGAGGACGGGTGGCGGGGGCGGCGGGGGCGGGGAGGTTTGGTGGAGGGGACTGGGTGAGGAGGAGGGTGACGGTTGCTCGATCGGGGACCGAAGCTCCTCTGGCCGGCCCCGAGGACGGGTGGCGGGGGCAGCGGGTGACTCAACGGCCCTTTTGACCCGCTGACAATAAGGATGACCTGCGGCATTCCTGGTTTTATACTTTTCATGGAACGGGAAACGATGAAGGTGGAAGGGACGTTGGAAAACAAGCTCGACGCGGCACGAGAGATGATCGCGGGACTCACGTCCGCCGTGGTCGCGTACTCGGGCGGCGTGGACTCCACCCTGGTCGCCTTCCTGGCCCACGAGGTGCTGGGCGACCGCGTGCTGGCGGTCACGGTGTCCTCCCCCCTCGTGCCGTCGCGCGACCTGGCCCGCGCCATCGCGGTGGCCAAAAAGTTGGAACTTCCCTTCGAGATGGTGGAGGCCGACGAGATCTCGCTGCCGGGCTTCGAGGACAACCCCCCGGAACGCTGCTACCTGTGCAAGCGTTTCCGGCTCGATCTGCTGGGAAAGAATGGTCGAGAGCGTGGCTATTCCGCCCTGCTCGAGGGGTCCAACCTCGACGACGCCTCGCTGCACCGTCCGGGCAGGAAAGCGGGCCTGGAGCTGGGCGCCCTGAGCCCCCTCGAGGAGGCCGGGATGACCAAGCAGGAGGTGCGGGCCGCAGCAAGGGAGCTCGGCCTTCCCAACTGGGACGCACCGGCGCGGCCGTGTCTGGCCACACGATTTCCTTATGGCATGACCCTGGACCGCGCCGCGTTGGCCAGGGTCGACGCGGCGGAGGAGTGGCTGGAGAAACTGGGGCTGCGCGAGCTGCGGGTACGGGTCGAAGGGCCGGGCGAGGTCAGGATAGAGGTGGAAAAAGGCGAAGTTGGCCGGTTGCGCGGGGAGGAAGTGCGTGAAAGGCTGGTGAAGAAGTTCAAGGGCCTCGGGTTCAGGCGCATTCGCCTCGACCTGGAGGGCTTCCGCAGCGGTAGCATGGACGAGGCCGACCGCGACAGGAAATGCGAGGACCTGTATATTGAAGGATGAGCGGGCCTTCACGAAAAGGCAGGGACGAAGGGCGCGGGCGGTGGTGAGAGTGCCGGGCGAGGCGGGCATGGGGACCGGGAGAATGGGCCGCATGGTCAGGGCGGATAGAAGCGACGGTTCTTACCCAGACTTCCCGTCGGTAGAGCGAACCCCTGCTGCTGTATATGCAGCCCTCACGGCCGAAATGAACGGTCTTTTCACGGCGACAGGGGCTTACGAGGAGGCTCCATGAGGACCCTTTACCTGGACGCCTTCGCGGGGATCAGCGGGGACATGGCCCTGGGCGCCCTCGCCGACCTGGGTGTCCCCCTGGACGTGTACCGCGCCGTCGCCTCGGACCTGGGATTGAGCGAGGTGGAGATCAGCGCCTCGCGCATCGAGCGCAAGAGCATCGGCGCGGTGAAGATAAGCGTGAGGGTGCAGGAACGCGGCGTGGTGAGAACCTACGCCAACATCCGGGCCCTTATCGACGCCAGCGCCCTGCCGGCAAAGGTCAAGGAAGACTCGCTGCGCGTCTTCTCTCTCATCGCCGAGGCCGAAAGCCGCATCCATTCCCGCAACATCGACCAGGTCCATTTCCACGAGCTGGGGAGCGCCGACACCATGGTGGACGTGGCGGGGACGGTGGCGGGGCTGCACTACCTGGGGGTAGAGGAGGTGCTCTGCTCGCCACTTCCCATGGGCACGGGCATGGTCAAGACCCACCACGGGGTGCTCCCGGTGCCGGCTCCGGCGGTGGTGGAGATCCTCAAGGATGTGCCGGTGTATTCCAGCGGCATACCCACCGAGCTGGTGACCCCGACGGGCGCCGCGCTGGCCAAAGCCCTGGTCGCCGAATTCTGCCTCCTCCCCCCCATGCGCATCCACGGCGTGGGATACGGCGCGGGCGACCGCGACCTGGAGATACCCAACCTCCTGCGGGCCTGCCTGGGGGAGCGTGAGGCGGCCGGGCGCGGGAGATCGCGGGAGCACAGTCTGGTAATCTCTACCAACATCGACGACATGAACCCGGAGATCTATCCCTACGTGCTGGAGAGGCTCTTCGAAGCGGGGGCAGACGACGTCTGGCTCCATCCCATCCAGATGAAGAAATCCCGCCCCGCTGTGACCCTGAACGTGCTGGCTCCGCCGGAGAGGGAGGAAGAGATAAAGGAGGTCGTCTTCGCCGAGACCAAGACCCTTGGCGTGCGCATCACCCAGGTGGAAAAGGAGTTCCTCGACCGCGAGGTCGTCACCGTGGCGACGCCTTACGGGAAGCTGCGGGTGAAGCTTGCCCGCCAGGAGGGGAGACCGGTGAACGTGGCGCCGGAATACGAGGACTGCCGCGAAGCGGCCGCGAGATGCGGCGTCCCCCTCAAGGAGGTCTACGCCGCGGCGGAGGAGGCGGCCAGGGCCCTGTTCCTGGAGGAAGCGTGACGCGAGAACGGGGGTCAGGTAACGGGCCGCCGGGCCTGATGAGAAGGATACGGGAGATCGAGCTAAACGCAGCCAAACAACAGCGGGCTGCCGGGCCCGAGGAGAAGGAGGTCTTACATCCATGTATGTCGGCGTGATAGGGGGGCAGTTCTGCAGCGAGGAGGAATCCCGAACCGCCTTTGAGCTGGGACGGATGCTTGCTGAAAGGGGCGCGGTGGTCGTCTGCGGCGGCCTGGGCGGCGTGATGGAGGCCGCCTGCAAGGGCGCCCGCGAGGCGGGCGGCACCACCATCGGCATCCTTCCCGGACCCTTCCGCAGCGACGCCAATCCTTACGTGGACCACGCCATAGCCACCGACATGGGACAGGCACGCAACGCCGTCATCGTGCGCACCGCCGACGCGGTGGTGGCGGTGGGCGGCGAATACGGCACCCTCTCCGAGATCGCCATGGCCCTCAAGATGGGCAAGAAGGTGGTGGCCATCTCCAGTTGGGAGATAGCGAACAAGGGGGTGCCGGACGATAAGATCATCCGCGCCTCCGGACCGGCGGAAGCGGTGGAGGTCCTCCTGGGAGGGGAATAGCGGGCCGGAGCTCGCCCGCGCCCCCGGCGGCGCCTCTCGAAGGCGGGGCGTACCGCGACCGGCGTGGATCGTCAGCAGGCCGGGGAGGGGATGGTCTGGGAGGCGTGAGGCATGAGCAGGACCTTGCCGGCCGGCACCGTCTCCATGGCCTCGCGCAGCGCGTCCTCGATGCTCGCGTGGGGGATGATGCCGATGCGCCTCACCACTTCCGGGTCCAGCCGGGATACGCACCCGGCCGTCAGCAGGCCGGGGAGGGGATGGTCTGGGAGGCGTGGGGCATGAGCAGGACCTTGCCGGCCGGCACCGTCTCCATGGCCTCGCGCAGCGCGTCCTCGATGCTCGCGTGGGGGATGATGCCGATGCGCCTCACCACTTCCGGGTCCAGCCGGGATACCAGCATGACCTTCTTGGCCTGGCGGTGGAGCAGGGCGGCGCGGAAGACCACGAAACCGGCCACGGTGAAGCTCCTCCTCAGCTCCGCCTCGATGGCGTCCTCCCCCCCGAGGTCGAACCAGCGCTGGAACTCGTAGGGGCCGAGGCCCTCGCTGCATTCCCCCACCATGATCAACACGCCCTCTCCGTCCTCCCGCAGGGCGGCCCTGGCGTTGGCGTTGGACTGGAAGGCCTGGTAGAAGGTGAGGTCCATGGGATACCCCCCGCGCGAGGCGACCACGATGTCGCCGCGGGAGGGTATCTCCACCCTGAAGGCCCGGGAGACGAAATCGCATCCCTTTTCGTGCGCCTGGACCAGGTCGCCCGCGAAGACCCCGAGGAATGCGCCGTCCTCGCTCAGGGCGAAGTTCACGATGAAGCGCGGTCCCGCCATGCGCGCCGCCTCCAGCATGTCCTCGTGCACGGGGTTGCCGGCCAGCACGCCGGGCCTGGCCATGGGATGCGTGCCCCCTCCCGGGACATCGCTCAGGGCACGGCCGTGGTTGGCCAGGATGGTGGCCATGCCGGATAGGCCCGGCAGCACCGCCTTGCGTCCCCCTCCGTATCCGGCGAAGGCATGGGGCACCACGGCACCAGTGAGGATGAGGTGGTCGGCATCCAGGGCGTGGCGGTTGACCAAAACCGGCGTGCCCATGGGAGTTTTTCCCAGATAGCGCAACTGGGAGGGGTCGCGCGCTTCGTGGTTGACCACCCGCACGCCGCGGGGGAGGCGTTCTCCCACGATCTGTTTGATCCCCTCGTAGCCGGGCGCGCCATGGGTGCCGTTGGCGATGATCACCGTGATGTCGCGCTCCCGTATCCCCGCGCGGTTGAGGGCGCCGACCAGCATGGGCAGCCATACCCGCGACCGCACCCACAGGCGGTGGAAATCCGGGCAGGCGATGGCCACCTTGTCCCCGGGGCGCACCAGCTCCGCCAGGGGCCGAGATCCGACAGGGGCCGAAAGCGCCTCCGTGAGGGCCTTCTCGAGGTCGGGAAGGGGATCCACGGAGACCCCCTCCACCACCCCTAAAAGGTGGTGGTCGGGGACCTCGAACTCCTGCGTTCCTCTCCCGAAACCCCACCTGAATCTCATGAGAGAAACTCTAACAGAAAGAACGCGGGGAAGGAACGACGCTTCTCGCGCGCCCGGCCGCCTTCTCCCCTCTCTCCCCTCTTCCCCGTCTCCCCCCTCCCCTTCGCTTCGGAGACCAGACGTAATGTCATGTTCACCGGATCGAACATTCGGGAGATCGTCCCTTTCTTTTTTTACCGAATCTGCCCGGTTTGCGAGGATGATGGGATGGCCTCTCGATCTGTCTAAACCCGGAAGGCGGCTGCCGAGGCGGCTCTACATACCTCACGCGATACGCGGGACGGGTGCGGGGATGCAGCGATGCTTCCAGCGACGAAAGCGGGGAGATATCGTCTTCGACTTCTGGTTGGCGCGTGGGGGCAAGGCGGGAACGGGCGCCCCTGTTCCTGGTCGAGTACCCCATCTATACTGCACATCGGGGCACGCCGCTCGCGAGAGCAGGGTGGGCAGGCGGAGTCCTCGCGCTGGATCGCTCATCTCCTCCGGGACAAGACCGAGCCCCGGCCCGTGTTCACCTCCCTTGACCCGAATTTTCGTAGTAGAACTCCAGGCTGACCCCATAAACCCGGCAACAACAAGAGGGTTGTGCGCGTTCTATCCGCCCGGAACGGAAAGGACCTTCCGCCGCGATACGCCGGTCCTGTAAGGTTGAACGGGAGTCCTGCCGAAATAGGATTACGTCACGGACCTCTTTCCGCGGAGGTATGGCGGTATGACGGCGATAGCGGTCCTGGGGTGGGACGCGCTGGTGAGCGATCCCGACGGTCTCGACCTCAGGGACGGCGTATGGCACGAGGACGGGCCCGAGCTTCCCGTGGAGCTCGCTTACGTGAACCCGCGTCGGGCCCTGGTCCCGGTATTGTGCCGCGGCGCCGGCCTGGTGAGGGTCCTGTGGGCCTACATGGGAACGGAAACCGTGGGCGAGGCGGTCTGGAGCCTCTCCCAGGCCGAGGGCTCCAAGCCCGAGAACGTGGGTTTTCTCGACCTCAAGACGGGCGAGCACTGGTGCCGCACCGTGGACGAGCACCTTCCCGACATCCGCGCGTGGGCGGAGGGGAAGAACGCCGCCGGGGAACGCATAGAGGTGGTGATCTGGAGCGACCTCAAGCCCAACTTCGAGAGGAAGGCGCGGCGCGATCTCAGCGCCGAGAACGTCATCGCCTACCTGAAGAACCTGCGCCCCGAGTTCAAGGACCATGCCAGGCAATACCTGGCAAATATACCGCAGCACATCGACACCGCTATCGTTGGCGCCATAAGGGGTGTCTGGAAAGAGATCTGGTAGGCGCAAACTGTCCCCTTTGCGCACCTCTCTCCCGTGCGGCTGTCGTGCCTGGGGTTTTCGGGCAACGAGGGGGAGAGGAAGAGTTTGGTCTTAGCGAGAATGTGAGGCGGCGTCGATCCAGCCCGGCAGTCTGCTCGTCGCAGTCGGAGCGCAATGCCGGGCGAGGAAAAGTGTCCCATGTCCGGGGCTGACCCCATAAGAAAGGGAGAGGGAGAGTCGTGGTGTAACACTCTTATCCGCACCTCTTTTGGAAGGTTAACCATCGCCTCGGTCTCCCTCTCCAATTATCTTATCGGCCTCCGAGCCCGGCGGGATTAGGGCTTTCGCCAGGGTTTTTTCGGCAACACCAATATCGCCTGCGGGCATGGCGCGGCGGCCGTGGCGGTTGCGCTTCGCCGCCCGGGCCTCCTGCGCTCTCTTTCCTGCGCGAGCGCGGAAATGGGCGCCGTAAAGCATATGCCATATTATGGTTATGCTGCCGGACAGGCATGCGCGCCTTGAAACCGCAGCCGAGAACGCCGGGGCGCGTGAAGCGGGACGTGCCGCAGCGAACACAAAGTGGCAGCCCGCCGTAAGGGCATAAATACCGGAAAGCCACGAGCGAGAAAAGAGGGCGACTTGACCGGGGCAAGACGCGTCAATCCTTTGTGCGCGAAAGCGAAGACCCCCTTTTCCGGTTACGTCGCTAAGCCAGAGGGGGCACTTGTCTGGTGGTGACCGAGGATCGAGGGCATGGTCCCTCCCTGAACCCGCGCCCTATATTCGGGCCCCCAGGTCCGTCTCCAGGAGCTCCAGCAAGGCCAACGCGGCCTGCTTGTTCAGGGGCTCGTTGCCGCTGCCGCACTTGGGAGAATGGATGCAGGAAGGGCAGCCCTCCTTGCAGCGGCAGCTGCGCACCATCTCGCGGGTGGCCCGCAGGTGGGCGGAGGCCATCTCGAAGCCGCGGGCGGATATGCCCACTCCGCCCGGATAGGCATCGTAGATGAACACGGTGGCCTGCCCGGTATCGGGATGGCCCGAGGTGGACATGCCGCCGATGTCCCAGCGGTCGCACATGGCGAAGAGGGGGAGCATGGCGATGGCGGCGTGTTCCAGGGCGTGCAGCCCTCCGGCCAGGGAGTACTCATCCAAGCCCAGCGCGGCCAGGCGATGCGGGGGCAGGGTGTACCACACGGCACGCGTGGCCAGCACCTGGGTGGGGAGGTCCAGCGCCAGGGTCTCCAGGACCTCGTGGGTGACCATGCGGCGCCGCTGGTAGGCATAGACCCTGGTGGACACCTCCACCTCCCCGTAGTGCAGGGCGCAGGCCCCCGTAGCCGCCGCCCGTCCCTTTTCCTCGGAGAGCACCGACACGTCGGTGTTGTCCATGGGGTTGGTGTAGTAGTCGAGCTGCACCCCGCGCACCAAGGCCACCATGCGTTCCAGGTCCAGCTCCTCCACCAGGTAGGACTCGCCCTGGTGGAGATAGATCGCCCCCGGATGCACATGGAAAAAACTGGTGGCCTCTTCCACCGTGCCCAGCAGGCTGCCGGTATCGCTCTCCACGATGCTGATGAGGGAGCCGGAGGCGGAACGCAGGTTGATGTCCTGGGCGGGCGCCTCGCGGCGCGCGTAATAGAAGATGCGGCCCTTGCGCCTGAGGGCACCCTCACCTTCCAGGGCCTCAAGTGCAGGGCGCATGGCGGGGCCGAAATATTCCTCGTCCTCCTCCCGCAGCGGCAGCTCGTAGGCGGCGCACGCCAGGTGAGCCGCCAGGATGCGCGGGTTCTCGCGGTCGATGACCGCCTCCTCGCAGGGGGAACCGAAGAGGAACTCGGGATGCCGCACCAGGTACTGGTCCAGGGGGTCGTCGGCGGCGACGAGCACCGCCAGGGACTCGTCCTGCCGCCTCCCCGCCCGTCCCGCCTGCTGCCAGGTGCTGGCGATGGTGCCCGGATAGCCGTTCATGAGGCAGGCCTCTAGCTCGCCGATGTCCACCCCCAGCTCCAGGGCGTTGGTGGTGCTCACCGCCAGCAGCTCGCCGGAGAAGAGGCGCCGCTCTATCTCCCTGCGCTGCTGGGGAAGATACCCGCCACGGTAGGCCGCGAGCCGCTCCCCCAGCTCGCGCTCGCCCTTGGCCAGGAAGCGGCGCACGTATCCGTAAACCAGCTCCGCGGCCTTGCGGGAGCGGGAAAAGGCTATGGTGCGCACCCCCAGGCGCATGAGGCGCACCAGGAGCTCGGCCGTCTCCAGGTTGGAGGAGCGGTGGATCTCCCCGCCTCCCGTTTCCAGGATGTCCGGGGGGTTCCAGAGGGCGAACACCTTGCGCCCGCGGGGCGACCAGTCGTCCTCCACCACCTCCACCTCCAGCCCCGAGAGGTTGCGCGCATGCTCGCCGGGGTTGGCGATGGTGGCGCTGGCGAAGAAGAAGCGGGGACGCGACCCGTAGAGGGCCGCCACTCGCCGCAGCCTCCTCAGCACCTGGGCGACGTGGGATCCGAAGACACCGCGCGCCACGTGGGCCTCGTCCAGGACCACGTAGCGCAGGTTGGAGAAAAAGCCTCCCCATAGCCGGTGGTTGGGAAGGATGCCGAAGTGCAGCATGTCCGGGTTGGAGAGCACCACCTGGGCCTCGCGCCGGATCCACGACCTCAGCTCCCGCGGCGTGTCCCCGTCATAGGTGGCGGAACGCACCCCGTGCCCGTGCAGTTCCTTGAGGCTGCGCAGCTGGTCCTGGGCCAGGGCCTTGGTGGGAAAGAGGTAGAGGGCGCGTGAGGCCGGTCGTTCCAGGATCTCTTCGTAGACGGGCAGGTGGTAACATAGGCTCTTGCCGCTGGCGGTGCCGGTGGACATGATCACGTGCCGTCCCTGACGGATCAGGTCCATGGCGCGTGCCTGGTGGGGATACAGGCTGCGCACTCCCAGGCGCGCGAGGGCCTCCTTCAGCCCAGGGTGCATGTCGCGGGGGAGGTCCACCCAGGTGGCGGGGCGAGCGGGGATGATCTCCACGTGGGTCATGCGGTGTTCGTCGCCCTTTCTCGCGGAGATTTCGGCGAGGAGCTCCTCGAACCCTCCCTGCATGCGTCCGCGGCGGCCGCTCACGGCTTCACGCTACTCTACCCTCTGGCCTTCCTTGACCTTGCCGACCCCTTCCACCACCACGCGCTCGCCGGGGTCGAGGCCGGAGAGGACCTCTACCCACTCCTCGGACCGCACCCCCACCTCTATCTCCCTGCGGGCGGCCTTTCCGTCCACCACCACGTAGACGTAGCGGGCGCCGTCTTCATCCATCACCGCGGTCACGGGGACGGAGATGATGTCCTTTTTGCTCAACACCTTGATGTCCACGGTGGCGTTGTATCCCAGGCGCAGGGGAATATCGGTGCGGTCCATCTCCACCACCACCGGGAAGACGGTGGATCCGGATGAGCCCGTCTTCGACTTCACGCCCACCTGCGCCACCCTCCCGGTGAAGATGAGCTCGGGGTAGGCGTCCAGGAACACCTCCACCTCCTGGCCTTCCTGCACCTTGGGTATATCCGCCTCCTCCACCTCCGCGAGCACCCGCATGTTCTGAAGATCCACGATCTGGAAGGCGGTCTGGCCGGCGCTGAGCTTGGAGCCCACCTTGAGCTCCGCTCCCTCGCCGCCTCCACCCAGGAGCCCGCCCAGGTCCCCCCCGAGAAAAGCGCTGAGGTCGCCGAATCCGGAGACCAGCGAACCCAGCCCGCCGAGCATCTCGGTGAGCATGTCCGTGGGCAGTCCCCCCGAGGGCGCGGCGAAGACCACATAACCCGACACGGGCGCGACGATATCGGGACTCTTGGTGCCCTCCATGACGCGCTGGTAATCGTAGCGCGCCGCCTCCACCCGCGCTGCGTCGGCCGCGGCCGCGCTGGAGGGATAGCCGGAGTAGGCTATGGGGGGAGGGCCGGTACGGTTCGCCACCGCCTCCAGGTAGTTCTGTCTTTCCTCCGCCAGCAGGGACTTGAGGAACTCCTGCTGGTCGGGGGGGAGAAAGGGCACGATGACCGGCATCATGTCCAGAAAATCCAGCACCGCCTGGTCGATCTGGCCCTGTATCTGCGTGAACGCCTGGTAGGCGTATTCCACGCTCTTGTACATGGCCAGGGAGTTGTTCCACTGGCCCCGCAGGATGTCCCCTATGGAGGCGCTGGTGAGGTAGTCGGCCTTTGCCTTGGCCGCCTGGGCCGCGAGCTCGGCCGCATCAAGGGTAGCGATGGCCTGACCGGCGGTGACGTAATCGCCCTCCTTTACGTGCAGCGCGGTGATGGTCCCGCCCACGAGGGGCTTTACGTCCACCGGCTGGGCGGCATCGAGGGTGCCGACGGCGGATACCTTCCTGCTCACGTCCCCTCTGGTCACCTCGGCGACCCTGACTCCCTCGATAGAGGAGCCGAAGCACCCCGCGCAGAGGCAGAGCAGACCCGGCAGCAGGACGGCGGCTGCAATCCTTGCGATGACCTTCAACGCATCAAATCCTCCAGGCCATAAACCCCCAACCCCCCTGCGAGACGTGGGCCTCGTGCATCATACTATATCCGCGGGTGTTTAGGCAGTCAATGAGACCGCGGGCATGGGCACCGCGCCTATGCGTCCCACGCGCGCGGGCGCCGTTCCCAATACCTCCGGGGGGCGGGGCGACCCACAAAATGCGTCCCACGCGCGCGGGGGCCGTTCTCTCACGGCAGCAACGGGAGCACGCCGGCCAGTACGGACGACGCGGCCTGGGGCGGCGCGGCCCGGCCCGCATGCATGCCCGCCATCCCGGCGGCGGTGATGAAGAGGTTCCAGTTGTAACAGGCGGCGCACAGGAAGGCCAATCCCACCATGACCGGGAAGAAGGCGAGGAAGGTGAACAGCCTACCCCAGCCGCGTGGCGGCGCCACGAAACCGGCCACGATGAGCAGCGCGCCGGCGGCGCTGACCATCCACAGGGGCGTCCCCATGCCCGGAACGCCCGCACCGCCGGAGAAGAGGCTCCCGATGCCCGGCGAGGGCTGGATCTCCACCCCGGTCTGGCGCAGGGGAAGCACGGCCTGGAAGAGCAGGTAGGCAAGGGGGAGCAGGAGCAGGCATCCGGTCAGGATGAACATCGGACCCCTGCCGACCCTTACCGCGAGGAAGACGAGGGTGATAACGATGCCCACCGCGACCACCAGGCCCACGGTCAGGAATTCCGTGCCCTGGTAGGGCAGCATGCCCGGACCGCCCAGGAGATCTGGGCGTCCCTGCGTAAAGGCGCCCTGGTGGGTGAACATGCCGATATCCATGCCTTTCTTCCAGGAAAAAGATTCCATGAAGCTGGAGAGAGCCAGCGCCGCGCCCGCCGCCCCGACCGCCAGCAGCGCAAGGACGTCCGTGGCGCCGAAGGACTTTTCGCCCCTTGCGGCGCGGTCCCTTTTGGCGGCGCGCATGTCTCCCGGCTCCACCTCTGCCAGGGCTCCGGGCGTGAGCAGCGCCGTTTGCTCCCTGCCCTCGCGCGGCGCCGCGCGCCCGGACACCGGCGTCCTGGCCCTCACCGGGGACAGGGGGCTGCCGCATTCCTGGCAGAAGCTGTTGCCCTCCGGGTTGGGTGCATAGCATTCCGGACAGGTGACGGTGGCTCGCCTCACGGTGCGGGGCGGCGGTGGGGGCGGGGCGCCGCCGGGCACCACCTGGGTCCTCTCCGGGTCCATGGCCGGCGTCTCCCGCGCAGGCGTCTCCGTTCCCCGGGGCGGCGGCTCCGGAAGGGGCGCCGCGCCCCTTGCCTCCCCGGCGATGACGTAATCCGCCTCCGGCGGCAGGTAGTAGTCGGGGCGTTCGCGCGGCGGAGACGGGGATACCGGCAGCTCTCCGGGCCCTCGAGGGGGCTGCGGCGGTATGGTCTCCTCCAGCAGCGGCGGGCGCCCCGGGACCGCTTCGCCGCCGGAAGTCACCCCCGCCTCCACGCCGTGGGCGTCGCGAAAGGCGCCGGCACCGGGCACGGGGGCGGGAGGGGGCTGCGGCGGCCGTATGTCGGGGGCGGGCGTTGGGGCCTGTCTTTCCGTGACCGAGGGCGGTCCCGGAGCGGTAGAGGGAGCGGGCGTCTCCGGAAGCGGCGCCCCTGCCGGGGGAGCCGCATGACCCGGAGCCCCGCCGGTCCCGGGGCCTCCTTCCCGGGCGGGTGTGGTGACCGCGCTCTCGGCCGCCTCCTCGATAATGCGTATCTCCTCCACCACCGACCTTCCCGCCTCCACGCCGTGGGCGTCGCGAAAGGCGCCGGCACCGGGCACGGGGGCGGGAGGGGGCTGCGGCGGCCGTATGTCGGGGGCGGGCGGTGGGGCCTGTCTTTCCGTGACCGGCGTCGCGGCCTGACCGGGCGGTGGGGCCTGTCTTTCCGTGACCGAGGGCGGTCCCGGAGCGGTAGAGGGAGCGGGCGTCTCCGGAAGCGGCGCCCCTGCCGGGGGAGCCGCATGACCCGGAGCCCCGCCGGTCCCGGGGCCTCCTTCCCGGGCGGGTGTGGTGACCGCGCTCTCGGCCGCCTTTCCGGTCCCGGCCCGGGGCACCGCGGGCATGGGAACGGTACGGTCCTCCGCCCCGGCAACCCGGGGCGGCGCCTCCGCAGTCCCCGCTCCTCCGGAAGAGGGGACCGTGCCGGCTACATGAACGCTGCCTCCAACGTGAGGCATCCCCTCTCCCGGCACCCCCTCTTCCCCCGCAGGCCGCGGCCTCTTCTCCAGTTGAGCGAAAGGCGCGTCCGGGAGCGGGGTCCCGCAGGACATGCAGAAAGCGGCGTCAGGCTTGTTCTTCTGGCCGCACTTCGGGCAATTCACTTCCATGCCAACCTTTCCTCCGGAAACGCATATCCTTTAAACATATGTTAACCCTCCCAGCGAAAACCATTAACGCCATCGCGGCCGGCCTCATGGCGGGAGGCTCGACCGCCGCTCTTTCTAAATGGTTATCCGCGCCCGCGCAAATGTCCTTGTGCGCCGGGGATGGCGGTGCGCCATCCCGCCCGGGGAGGGGGTGGATATCCCGCGCGTCCGCGGCTTGCGGGGTAGGGGGAAGGTGGTCGAGTTATCCGCGCCCGCGCAAATGTCCTTGTGCGCCGGGGATGGCGGTGCGCCGTCCCGCCCGGGGAGGGGGTGGATATCCCGCGCGTCCGCGGCTTGCGGGGTAGGGGGAAGGTGGTCGAGTTATCCGCGCCCGCGCAAATGTCCTTGTGCGCCGGGGATGGCGGTGCGCCGTCCCGCCCGGGGAGGGGGTGGATATCCCGCGCGTCCGCGGCTTGCGGGACAAGGGGAAGTCCCCGGGCTTGCTGTTGCGTCGCTCTTACCGTTACGGGGACGCCGGTGCGCATACGGAGGTGGCGGCCGGAAATCCGGCGCTCATCAGTCCGTAACGCCTTGCGACGAGGTCGCGGGCGTTCATGAGAACGCGGGGCTACGGAGCGAATCAAGCCCGCATGAACGCGGCCGAGCCAGAATGCATGCAGGGCGCCCCGTCCATCCCTTCCCGTGGCGATGCCGCGCAGCTCTATCGCTCTCCAAATCCCCGCATCTCACTTCCCGCCTAGGCCTTGAGGACCAGGACCGGCCGCTCGCTCTCCCTGACCACCCTCTGGGCGACGCCCCCCAGAAAGCCCCCGGTGGTGCGATAACCGAAAGCCCCGATGATGATGAGGGAGGCGTTCATGTCCTCGGCCACCTGCAGTATCCACTGCGCGGGGTTGCCCTCGACCAGCTTCACGCTGACGCTCCTGCAGGAGGGGGCAAGAGAGTCGGCAAACTCCTGGAGGGCCTCCATCTCGCTCCTGGCCTTCTCCTTCCTGGCCTTGAAGGCGGCGTCCCATCCGAAGGTGGATTTTCCCTCCTGGACGTGCAGCAGGGTCACCGGAGCGCAGAAGGATGCGGTGAAGTTTTCCAGAACAGGCTTGATCTTCTCCGCGTATTCCGAGAAGTCGTTGGCGATGAGGATGTTCTCCAACAGGAGCTTGCACACGTTCTCGCATGCGAACCCGCCGCCCTCGCCCTCGTTGACCCTGCATTGCTGGATCATCACCGGCCGGTCGGAGAGCGCCAGCACCTTTTCGCTCACGCTGCCCAGCAGGAGGCGGTTGAAGAACCCTTTGCCGTGCGCGCCCAGGTAGATGAAGTCGACGTCCTCCTCCCGGGCGGTCTCCACGATGGTCGGTGCCGGACTTCCCGCCTTGATCACCGTCTTGACCTTGTAGCCGCTCCCGTCCGTCCTCCCCGCCAGCAGCTCCATCTGCCGCCGCGCCTCTTCCTCCATGGCCGTGTAGGCCGGGCTCAGGTGCTCGCCGTACTCCGCGTGCATCTTGGCGTCGATGACGTGGAGGAGCACCATCTCGTTCATGCCCACTCCCGCCAGCTCGCCGGCGCACTCGAGCATCCTTTCCGTAAAGGGAGAGAAGTCCACCGCAAACAAGACTTTCTTCAGCATTTTCCCCTCCGTTTCTTTGCCTTATCCCCGTCCGATCGCCCGTCGACGCGAGAAAGCCGAGCCTGTCCGCGCAGGTTTCCCGCCGTGACGGCCGCCTCCGCCTCCTCGCTCGAAACCGTCATACGCCGCCTTGCGGCGCAGGCAGCACGCGCGTTCCTTTCAATATCTCCGGCCGTGTACACCTCTTTATATCGCCGCCATCTTCTATTCTTGCCATTTGCGGGGATTTTACTCGTCATTTTTCGTCGCCCCCACGACAAGGCCTGCCGGCTCACCGGTTGCGGCATCCCGCGGGCGGCACGACCCGGCATCCACGATGAGCCGCACGGCCGGCCGTTGGAGGAAGAAAGCGACGAAGTCGTTCAGGGCATGGGCGGTGATGGGGAGATGCGGGGGTCAAGATCCCCAGATGACCACGAGGGGGAGGAAGAAAGCGACGAAGTCGTTCAGGGCATGGGCGGTGATGGGGAGATGCGGGGGTCAGGATCCCCAGATGACCACGAGGGGGAGGAAGAAAGCGACGAAGTCGTTCAGGGCATGGGCGGTGATGGGGAGATGCGGGGGTCAAGATCCCCAGATGACCACGAGGGGGAGGAAGAAAGCGACGAAGTTGTTCAGGGCATGGGCGGTGATGGGGGACCAGAGGTTGTCGTTGTACTCGTAGAGAAGGCAGAAGATCACCCCTGCCAGGGTCCGCCCGATAAGCCCGAAGACGCTGAAGTGAACGGCGGAGAAGAGGAAGCCATTGAGGAACGCGGCGCCCCACAGACCCATGCGGTCTCGCATGGCCGGATACAGGTACCCCCGGAAGAAGAGTTCCTCGCAGATGGGAGCGGCAACGATGATGATCAGCCCGGCGATGAAGACGTCCGCGCCCGTGAGTTCCTTCACGTTCACGTCGAAAAACCCCTGCAGCCAGCGCTCGACGTTCTCCAGGCTCCGGAACATCCCCGCCGACATGAGGCCGCTGGCCACGGCCAGCCAGAAGGCGAGCGATCCTCCCACCAGCCCCAACCCCAGGCTGGCCGGGAGATTGCGCCCGTTCAGGCGCATCTCCTCCAGGGGGTTCCCGTAGCGGTAGACGACCAGGAAGGCGAAGGCCAGGGTGGAGGAATAAAGGAGCAGGGAGATGAGGAGTTGAGCCGCTCCCACGGAGACCTCCTCTCCCTGGCGCATCATGTAGGTCATGAGGCCGTTGAGCAGGAAGGGCACGGGGAGAAAGGCGAGCCCCGGCCACAGCTTCCAGGGGACGCCCGCATACATCGCTCCCGCATCCCGGGACCGGGCCCCGCTCCCGCCCGGGGTTCCGGCGCGGGCGTCGCGGAAACAGGCCTCGCACCAGCTCCTGTTCCCCTCCACCCTCCTGCACCCCGCGCAGATGAGAGCTCCGCACCTCGCACAACGCGTCACCGCCCTCACTCCGGGGTGGTAGGCGCAGGTGGCCACCAGCTTCGCCGCCACGGGAGCGCCGCCCTCCGGAGATCCCGCACCGGGGCCGGCGGGAGGAGCCGCTCCCGCGCGAACGGCCCCCTCTCCCGGCGGAGAGGATGAAGGCGGGACGGGGGGAGGCGCGCTTGATGCCGGGTGGTAGGGGGAAGGCGAGGGGGTGACGGGACGAGCGTGTTCTCCCTGCGGGGGCCGCGCCGGCTCCTGCCTGGAAACGGTTTCCATCTCCCCCGCGGTGCCCCCTCCAGCAGGCGCGTTTCCGGCCGCCCGGAAATGTCGGCCCTCCGCCCGGGCGGCGCATTCGCGGCACCAGGGGCGCGCCGCCGCCTCCACCAGGCATTCGCGGCAGAGATATCTTCCGCAGCCCGCGCAGCGGGCCACCGCCGGCTCACGTGCGTGCACCTCGCAATAAGGACGCTGCATGCCTCTCCCGCGCCTTTCCCAGAGCGCCGCCCCGGGCTATCCGCCGACGAGAACGGTTATCAGCACCACCGCCAGGTTATACATAGAATGCGCCAGCATGGGCGCCACCAGGGATTCCGTCTTCTCGTACAGGTAGGCGAGGATCATGCCCACCAACACCAGGGAGAGCATGAAGAGGGGCTGCATGTGCAGCGCTCCGAAGATCACCCCGTTGAGCGCTATCGCCCCCCACACCCCCAGGCGCCTGCGCAGCGCGGGGTAGAAGAGCCCCCGGAAGAAGAGCTCCTCGAACACGGGCGCCAGCACCACCGTCACCAGCACCAGCAGCACCAGGCTGCCTCCCCCCAGGTCGCGCAGGTGTTCGCTCTCCGCGCTCACCGGGCCGCGGCCGGCCAGGAGATAAAAGGCCAGGTAGACGAGGAAAAACGCCGCGTAGCTCAGGGCCACCGCCGCCATCGCCCCCAGCCACCCGAAGGCGAGGGTGCGGGAGGGTTTTCCCCAGCGCAGGCCCAGCTCCTCGCGCCCTCTGCCGTGCCGCCGCGGGATGACGGCCACACACAGGGCGATGAGGGGGCAGAGAAAGAGCGCGTAGGCCAGGTAGTTATAGATGACAGGGTTGTCGGTGGAGACGAGGAGCACCACGCCCAGCACGGTGTAGATGCCGAAGATCGCCAGCCAGGATAACAACACCTCCGCCAGCCCCCAGTCCGCCCTCCACCACCTCCGTTCGCTCTCGCCGGCCGGCTCGGCCACGGGAGGAGCCGGCGCGGCGGGTGGAGCCGCGGGTGGAGTGGCCGGCGCCCATCCGGGTCCGTATCCCCAGGCCGGCACGTCTCCACAGCCCGGAAACGCGGCAGGAGGCGGAGGAGCCGGCGCGGCGGCGCATACGGGGCAGAGATGACGCCCGGAGATGAAGCGGGCACACCGCGCGCAAGCCGGCCTCCCGCAAAGCACGCACACGGCGAAAGCGGGCTCGTAGGGATGCCATGCGCAGCGGGGCAGCCGGGGGAGGATACCCTCTTCCCCGCCTCCGCGCGCGCTCCCCTCCATCTAATACCCCTGGATGAGCTCCGCTATCTGCACGGCGTTCAGCGCCGCGCCCTTGCGCAGGTTGTCCGCCACGATCCACATGTTCAGGGCGCGCGGACAAGAGGTGTCGGCGCGGATCCGGCCCACGTAGCAGGGATCCTTCCCGGCGGCGTCCAGCGCCAGCGGATAGAGGTTGTTCGCGGGGTCGTCCACCACCTCCACTCCCGGTGCCCCGGCCAGGATGCCTCTCGCCTCTTCCGGGGAGATCGCCTCCTCGAACTCCGCGTTCACGGACTCGGAATGGCCTATGAAGACGGGCACCCGTACCGTGGTCGCGGACACCGGCAGATCCGGAAGGCCCATGATCTTCCTGGTCTCGTTGACCATCTTCATCTCTTCCTTTGTGTGGCCGCCGTCCAGGAAGACGTCGATGTGCGGCAGGCAGTTGAAGGCGATGGGGTGCGGGTAGACGCGGGCGGTCGGCTCCCTCTCCTCCAGCACCTCCCTGGCTTGCTGCCGCAGCTCCTCCACCGCGTCCTTCCCCGTCCCGGAGACGGACTGGTAGGTGGAGACCACCACCCTGCGCAGAGGCGAGCGGTCGTGCAGGGGCTTGAGCACCACCACCATCTGGATGGTGGAGCAGTTGGGGTTGGCGATGATGCCGCGGTGGCGGCGGGCATCTTCGGGGTTGACCTCCGGGACCACCAGGGGCACGTCCTCCTGCATGCGGAAGGCGCTGCTGTTGTCCACCACCACCGCCCCCGCCTCCACGGCCAGCGGGGCGAAGCGCCGCGAGATCTCCGCGCCGGCGGAAAACAAGGCGAGGTCGATCCCCCGGAAGGAGCCCTCGTCCAGCACCTCGACCTCCACCTCCTCGCCGCGGAAGAAAAACCGCCGCCCCCGCGAGCGTTCGGAAGCGAGCAGGCGCAGTTCCGCCACGGGAAAGCCCCTCTCCTCGAGGATCTCCCGCATCGCCTGGCCCACCATCCCGGTGGCCCCGACCACGGCTACCCTGAGCTCCCTGGCCATGTTCTCCTTCTCTTTCCCCTGCTCTACCTCGCCCGCTGATGCCTGTCCGCCTCTTGCCGGCCATGCCGGTCTTTATCTCCTCCGCAACGAATCGGCATGGTTAAAAATGCCAACACCCTTTCCTTTCACCGGCCGGGCCGGGTTTTCCTTCCCTTTTCCGCCTTCCTTCCCCACGTTCCCCCGCTCCCGTCCTGCACCCGGGGCGTCGCCCGCGGGGTGCCGTTTCGCGGCGCACGAGCCCGAAGCCCTGAACGCCGCTCGGCCGGAACGCCCCGGCCGCGCGCCTTCCCGCCCGCGGGGCTCAGGCCCGCATCACCACCCCCCTGTCCAGGCCGAACTTGGCATGGATGGCCCTCACCGCCTTGAGGGCGTCCTCGGCGCGGATGACGCAGCTTATCTTGATGGTCGAGGTGCTGATCATCTCGATGTTGATCCCGTTCTCCGCCAGCGCGCTGAACATGTCCGCGGCCACCCCGGGGTGGGTGCGCATCCCCGCGCCCACCAGACTGACCTTGGCGATGCCCTCGTCCACCGCCGTCCCCGCCGCCCCCAGCTCCACCGCGACCCTTTCGCTGATCTCCGCCGCTTTGGCCAGATCCTGCAGGCCCACGGTGAAGGAGATGTCCGTCCTCTGGTCGGCGCTCACGTTCTGGATGATCATGTCCACGTTTATGTTCTCGGCGGCCAGGGCCTGGAACAACCTGGCAGCCACGCCGGGGCGGTCCGGGACGTTGAAGACGGTCACCTTCGCCTCCTCCGTCTCGTGCGTCACCCCGCTGATGATCGCCTTCTCCATGCGCTCGTCCCCCTCCGAGATCCACGTTCCCTCCTCGCGTGAAAAGCTGGACCTCACATGAATCACCACCCCGTAGTTCCTCGCGAACTCGACGCTGCGCAACTGCAGCACTTTCGCGCCGGTGGCGGCCATCTCCAGCATCTCCTCGTAGGAGAGGTGCGAGAGCTTGCGCGCCTCCGGCACCAGCCTGGGGTCCGCGGTATATACCCCGTCCACGTCGGTATAGATCTCGCACACCTCCGCCCCCAGGGCCGCGGCCAGGGCCACCGCCGTGGTGTCGGAGCCCCCGCGCCCCAGGGTGGTTATCTGGTCGTCCAAGGTCACTCCCTGGAAGCCGGCGACGATGACGATGTTTCCCTTCTCCAACTCGTCCAGTATACGGCCCACCTTCACGTCCAGGATCTTGGCTTTGGTGTGGGCGCCGTCGGTCACGATGCCCACCTGGGCGCCCGTGAAGGAGATGGCCTCGTACCCCAGCTCGTGGATGGCCATGGAGAGCAGGGCAACGGAGATCTGCTCCCCGGTGGCGAGCAGCATGTCCATCTCCCGCTCGCGCGGAGAGGGGGTTATCTCGTAGGCGAGCTTGACCAGGCGGTCGGTGGTGTCTCCCAGGGCGGAGATGACCACCACCACGTGGTCCCCGCTTCTCCTGGCTTCGCAGACGCGGCGCGCCACGTTGCGTATGCGCTCGGTATCCGCCACCGAGGTGCCGCCGTATTTCTGAACCGTGATCTTCAACCTGCGCCGCCTTCTTCTCCTCGCGGCCTTGCCCGCACGGGGCGGGCAGCCTCCCTTTTCCAGCCCGATCCCGGGACGCCGGCCCTTCTTTAGAAGTGTGGGCGAAGATGGCGACCGGAGTCAAGGCGACCTGGCCCTCTCCCTCACGGATCGGTCCCATGAAGGAAAAGGTTCGTGGGCGCTATACGGCGCGAGCAAGGTGCTCGCGACCCACATGGCGGCGATCTCGGCCGGCGGCCGGGACGTGAGCCTTGTGCGCGACAGGCATCCGTCGAGAGCGGAGTCGGGAAAACGCCCTCGCGTGCGGAGGGGATGGGAAGTTGGGCGCGGTATCCGGTCGCGGCTCTCAAAACGCCCTCGCGTGCGGAGGGGATGGGTGTAGTCCCCTCCCCGAATCGTGTGCCTACACAAAACGCCCTCGCGTGCGGAGGGGATGGTGTCCCGGGATCACTTCTGCGGAGGGTCGGCGGCGAGACGGCTCCGGGCAGTCAAATGAGCGCTGCCTGCCCCGTGCACGAGGTACCCGTAGGCCTCGAGCCGCGCAGCCCCGCTGCCCTGTCGACAGCGGCATCGATAATGCGACGTATCTTGAACGAATGCCCTGGACTGAGCCGCGCTTTCCCGGTCATTGCCGCTGCGTTCCTCGCGCAGCGACATCTGGCACCCCGCCCCCCGGAGGTCGAGAGGTCAAAGCTCGAGGCGCCCTTTCAGCGCCCGTCCCAGGGTGATCTCGTCCGCGTATTCCAGGTCTCCCCCTACCGGGAGACCGCTGGCGATGCGCGTAACCTTGACCCCCAGCGGCTTGAGGAGACCGGCGAGGTAGGAAGCGGTGGCCTCCCCCTCCACCCTGGGGTTGGTGGCCATGATCACCTCGCTGACCCCGTCCCTACGCACCCTCTCCAGGAGCTCCCTGACCTTGAGGTCCTCCGGCCCGATGCCGTCGATGGGAGAGATGGCGCCCCCCAGTACGTGATAGAGGCCGCGGAATTCCCCCGTGCGCTCCACCGCCACGATATCCTGCGGCCGCTCGACCACGCAGACCAGCGATGGGTCGCGCCGCGGGTTGGCGCAGAACTCGCAAAGCTCTCCCTGGGCGAAGTTGAAGCACCGCGAGCAGAAGGTGACCTTCTCCCTCGCCTCCACGATGGCCTCGGCTAGGGCGCGCGCCTCTTCCGGAGGCACCTTTAGCAGGTGAAAGGTGAGGCGCTGGGCGGTCTTCTGGCCTATGCCGGGGAGTTTGGAGAGCTCCTCCACCAGGCGCGCGATGGGCTGGGCGTACAGCAACGTCGCGCTCCCGTCAGGTGAGGCCGGGGATCTTGAGCCCCTTGGTGAAGGCCCCCATGCGCTCCTCCGCCAGTTCACGGGATCTGCGCAGGGCCTCGGACACCGCCGCCAGCACCAGGTCCTCCAGCATCTCCACATCCTCCGGGTCCACCGCCTGGGGGTCGATCTTCACCTCCAGCACGTTCTGCTGCCCGTCGGCCACAACCTTCACCATGCCGCCCCCCGAGGTGGCCTCCACGCGCTCCTCCGCCAGGGCTTCCTGCGCCTCCAGCATCTGGCGCTGCAGCTTCTGCGCCTGTTTCATCATCTTCTGGATGTTTCCGTTCATGGTCACCTCCGCCTCATCGAGCCGCACCCTTCGCGGGGCCGGGACGCCTCCCCGGCCGGGCATGGGCCCGGGCTCCGCACCGCGCGGTATTCCGCCGCCGCGCCCGGATTGCCCGCGGCGGTTCCCGCGGCGCCCCTTCCGTCCCGTCGCTTCCCGCCTCGCGTCTCTCCCGCGCTCGTCCTCCGTCTATTCCCCCAGGGTGATCTCCTCGATCACCTCCGCTCCGAAGATGTCCTTGACCAGCTTCACCCTGCCCGCATCGTGCCCCTCGGCCGCGGCGCCGGCGTAGGGCCCGCGCCTGCCGGTCCTCTCCGGCTCGCCGCGCTCCCTGACAGGGGCGGTCTCCGGGGGTGCCTCTTCCTCTTCCTCCTCCGTCTCGGCCGGTCCCCTCTTCTCCGCGGCCTCTCTTTCCGGCCCGCTTCCCTTCGCCGTCCCGGGCTCCTCCGCCGGCGCGGCCGCCTTCCCTGCCGGCACCTCGCGCTCCCGCTCCACGCGCTCCGCCGCCTTCTCCTTTTCCCGCCCGGCGGGGGGTCGCGGAACGCCTTTCGAGCCCTCCTCCAGCCTCGTTATCACCTTCAGCCCGACGCCCAGCACCTCTTCCAGCGCGGCCTCGAGCACTTCCTTGTTGGCATCTTTTTCCATCTCGCCGCGGTGGAACGAGCGTTCCGGCGGGAAGGAGAGCACCAGCTCCCCTCCCTCCACCTCCGCCGGCCTGCCTTCCAGCAGGAGGGCGTGCACGGTTATCTTCCTCTCCTTCACGCGCTCCCTGATCTGGGGCCAGGACCTCTTCACCGTCGCCACGTCCAGCGGCATTCCGGCGGGCTGCTCCGCGTACGGACGCCCCGCCGCCTCCTCGCGCCGTTCCGGCGGCCTCTCCACCGACGGCGCGTCCGGGGGTTTTTCCGCGCTCTTTCCGGCCCCGGCTGTCCCACGCGGCGCGGCTGGGGGAGCCTTCGCGGCCGGCCTTTCCGCTTCCGCCGCCGAGAGGGCGCCCCGGCGCGCCATCCTCTCCAGCTCTCCCTCCAACCTCTCCACACGCGCCAGGATGGCCTCGGGAGCGGGATCGAGCTCCGCCACCGCCATGCCCACCAGGGCGCTCTCCAGCAGGAGCCGGGGCGAGGAATCGGAGCGCATCTCCCTCTCCGCCTCCGCGAGGGCGGCGATGAAGTGGTGGAGACGCCCGGCGGGGATGCTCTCGGACTGCTCGCGCATGCTCGCGTAGGCCTCCTCGTCCACCTCCAGCTCCTCGGAAGAGAAGCCGGCTTGCTGGAGAAGCAGGACCTTGCGGAAGTGCTCCCGCGCACCGCGCGCGAACTGAGCCAGGTCCTTTCCCTCCTCGTAGGCCCTTTCCACCACCGCCAACGCCCCCGCCGCATCTCCGGCGGCCAGGCGGTCGCCCAGCTCCACCAGCAGTTCGTCCTCCACCATGCCCAGAAACCCCGCCACCCCGGCCTCGTCCACCTCGCCGTCCCCGTAGCTGGCTACCTGCTCCAGCAGCACCAGGGCGTCGCGAGCCGAGCCCTTGGCCCTGCGGGCGAGGAGGCGCAGCGCTTTCTCGGTGATCCTGATCCCCTCGCGCTCGCTCACCACGGCCAGGTGTTCCGCGAGCCTTTTCGCGGAGACGCCGCGAAAATCGTAGCGCTGGCAGCGGGAGAGGATGGTCTGGGGCATCTTGTGCGGCTCGGTGGTGGCGAGCACGAAGACCACGTGCTGGGGTGGCTCCTCCAGCGTCTTGAGAAAGGCATTGAAGGCCTCCTTGGTGAGCATGTGCGCCTCGTCCAGGATATACACCTTGATGCGCGCCGAGGCGGGAGAGAACACCACGCGCTCCCTCAGGTCGCGGATGTCGTCTATGCCGCGATTGGAGGCGGCGTCCACCTCCACCACGTCCACCGAGGTTCCCTCGGTTATCTCCCTGCAAGGCGCACAGCGGTTGCAGGGGTTGGGGGTGGGTCCTTCCTCGCAGTTCAGGGCCTTGGCCAGGATGCGCGCGGTGCTCGTCTTCCCGGTCCCCCGCGGCCCGGTGAAGAGGTAGGCGTGGGAGAAGTTCCCGTTGCGCAGGGAATTCGCCAGGGTACGGGTGACGTATTCCTGCCCCAGCACCTCCTCAAAGTTCTGGGGCCGCCATTTCCTGTACAGCGCCACGTAAGCCATGGTCATCTCCCGCTCGCCGGGATGCGTCCGGCCCCCACCGCCGGGCGTCGTTCAAATATACAGGTGTGATCGTGCACCCTTCCTCGACTCCCGGCCCCAAGCGCTACACGGGTAGTTGGCTCCGGACAGGTTGATCTGCGGCACACGAGAAGATTTGCTTACCGCTGCTTCCTTCCGGACCTGACGGGGTTCGCAAGTTCCCGTTGCGCAGGACCCGACCTTCAACACCACTTGCCTGTGCGCAATACTCAAGACCGGAGAGCCTCAGTTGGGGATTCGGCCCCGCTGTAGCGGATTGCGGGTTCAGGGCACCGCTAGCTCCCCGCTTAGCACGATCACGTCTCTAGTATATCACGGGGCGGCGACGTGGTAGCGGAGCAGCGCGGATCGCCTTGCCTGGAGGGATGGCGGGCTCCCGGTCATCCCCGGCCCGGAAGGCACGGGTGGAGCCGACGCGATCCCGGACGACCGTTCCGGATACGGCCGCGCGACGCTCGGCCCTTGACGCCCACGCCATGGCACGGGAGGCAAGCCAACACGCCAGGGCGGACCGCCCGCCGGTCGGCGCCGTTCCGCCCTGGCGAAGGGCATGCGTCGATCCTTCCCGCTGCCGGCGGCGCATTCCGGGGGCGCTTCCCGACGACTCCGGGCCGGGGGGCGTCGTCGGCGGAGGGGACGGTTCGAGGCCAAGGCCGGCTGCGCATCTGCAAGGGCGGCGAGGAGAGGGAGGCCGAAGTGTATAATAATAGAACGGTAGGGCGGTACGGCGGGAGGAACGATGGGTGAAAGCGAGTTCGGGGAAAGGGTGTCCACCGGCAACACCGAGCTGGACGCCATGATGGACGGAGGCCTGCTCCGTGGATCGGTGACCTTGGTGACCGGAGCCCCGGGGACTGGCAAGACCTGCCTGGGCCTGCAGTTCATCTATCGCGGCATCACGGAAATGGAGGAACCGGGCCTCATCGTGACCTTCGAGCATTTCCCCAAGAAACTGCTGCGCGACGCTTACTCCCTGGGCTTCGACCTCCCGGAGATGGAGCGGAGGGGGATGCTGCGCATCCTCTTCACCTCGCCAGAGATCTTCTTCGAGCAGGCACAGGCGTCCGGAGGCCTGCTGGACACCATGGTGGAGGAGCTGGGGGCACGGCGCGTGCTCATCGACTCCATCTCCCACCTGGAACGGCTGACGCGTGACCCGGTGAGGCTGAGGGAGGTGGCCTTCACCTTCGTCAACGCCCTCCTCCGCCACGGGCTCACCGCGGTGGTGACGCAGGAGGACCCGGACATCACCGGGGACATGGCCGCCGCCCAGTACGGCATATCCTACCTGGTGGACGCGGTGATCGTGCTGCGCTACGTGGAGCTCGATTCCAGCATCGGCAGGGCCATCCTGGTGCTCAAGCAGCGCGCCAGCTCCCACGACAAGAGGATCAGGGAGTTCCGCATCTCCACCGGCGGTATCGCCATCGGCGACCCCTTCACGGACCGAGAGGGAGTGCTGTCGGGGTTGCCGCGCAAGCGGGAGGTAGAGGCGTTCGTGGAGGTTTTCGGCAGGAAGGGCAAGTCATCTTCCAAGGGGGAGGTGGGATGATGGCGGACAAGATCCTGATCGTTGACGACGACCGGGAGATGGTGGAGCTCATCGAGCTCTTCCTGCGCAACGCCGGTTACGCCACCATCTCGGCCTTCTCGGGCGAGGAGGCCCTCGAGAAGACCTTCCACGAGAAACCCGACCTCATCCTGTTGGACATCATGATGCCGCGCATCGACGGCTGGGAGGTGCTGCGGCGCATCAAGAACGACCCCGAAGCCCGCGACATCCCCGTGGCCTTCATCACCGCCCGTACTCAGAACATCGACAAGATGATCGGGCTCTCGGTGATGAAGGCGGCCGGCTATATCACCAAGCCCTTCAGCAAGCAGGAGCTGCTCAGCGAGGTCAAGCGCATACTCGACGAGCGAGGCGGAGGACCGCCGTCGCCCTAGGGGGCGGGTTTCTCGGAAGGGGGGCGTTGATGTTGAAAGAATGGTGGAAGACGCTGTCGCTCTTCCTCTGGTTCTACAACACCTCTGCGACCGCCGTGCTCCTGGTGTATTTCGCCGGGATCTGCCGCATGGCGGAGGAGAAGTTCCAGGGAAGGACGTTTTACTTCCTGCTCCCCATCTTCTTCGTGCTCATGGGGGGCAGCACCCTCGTCTATTCCTTGTCGGACTCCATCGTGGCCATCAAGATATGGTATGCCTTCTGGCCCACGGCCGCGGGGCTGATCCTCTTCGTAGTGGTATACCGCGCCTACCGCCTGATGATGGGAAGATGAGCTACCTCTCCTCCGCCCTGTACGTGGTCGGCCCCATCTCGGTGGCGGTCCTTCTGCTCCTGCTCGCCGCCATGGGGAAGCGCTTGGGGCAGGCCCTGGAGCTCCCCCCCTACTACCGTCTGTACTACGTCTCTTTTTTCTTTTTTGTCGCTCCGCTTCCCGCCGCCTGGATCCTGCTGCTCACCGGCGCCTGGGGGCTCCCCGACCCGGAGCCGCTCACGGGCCTGATCATCAAGATCGCCGTGGCCTCCATCCCCATGGGCCTGGCCATCACCTTCGCGCTCATCGCCAGCGCGAGGTACTGGGGGTGGATCTGGGGAGAGCTCGCCCGTTCCCGTCGCAGGAAGGAGAACGAGGGTGAGGGGTGACGCAAGGAGCAGAGCCGCGGCGGCGGCGATGGCGGCCGTCCTCCTGCTGGTGATCGCCTCCCTTGCCGCCGCCGTGGCGGGACGGCGGGCCGTTACCCTGGCCCTGCTCATCCCGGCCGCGCTGTGCGCCGCCGTCTCGACGGCGGCCGCTCGCCGGAGGGTCCGGCAGCCCTCTTCCGCGCCGCCCCGGCAGAGCGAGGGCTCCGTGCTGCTGGAGGCGATCCCCTCTCCCGCCCTGTTGGTGAGCTCCCGAGGGACCATCCTGGAGGCCAACCGGCGCGCGGCGGAGTTCATCCCTCTGCCGGGCGGAGCGTTGAGATCCCTCGCGGGCAGGGAACTGGACGAGGTCTTCATGCCTCCCTATTTCGGGGCCTGGACGCCGGCGCTCAAACGGGCCCTGGAATCCGAGGTCCCCCTGGAGATCCGGCAGGAGCAGTATTATCTGGAGGATTATTCTGGAATATGCCGGGTGTGGCTCTCCGCCCTGCCGGGCGACGGCGGCACGCACCGCGTGCTGGTTATCATCCAGGACATCACCCAGGAGGCCTGGGAGCGCGCCGCCTTGCTGGAAGCGTCCGAGCGCGAAGCGGGCGTCTTCGAGGGCGTGCCGGTGAAGATCGCCGTCCTGGACCGCAACTTCCGCCTCGTGCGTTGCAACCAGTCCATGATGCGCTGGATCCTCGACTCCTGCGGCTTGGACGAGAGCCGCCTCCCGGGCCTTCCCGCCCTGGACATCATGCCGCAGGAGTTCCGCCCCGACTGGAAGCACATCCTGAGGAGGGTGCTGGTCGAGGGACGCTCCTTCGAACAGCCCCGCGTGCACCAGGTAGTGGGGGGGGCGGAGTTCTTCCACCGCGTGCGCCTGCACCCCATTATGGACGAGTCCGGGAACGTACACGAGGCCCTGCTGCTCTTCGAGGACGTCACGGAGTACGTGCGGCTCGAGCGCCGCTTGGCGGAGACCACCGACTACCTCAACCTGCTCATCGAGAGCTTGAACGACGGCTTCTACGCCATGGACGCGGAGGGAAAGTTCTCCTTCTGCAACCAGGCGTTCCTGGACATGCTAGGCCTGCGGAACAGCTCGGACCTCTTCGCGAAAGAGCCCGTGGACATCGTGATGCCCGAGGAGGCACCGAAGATCGAGCGCATGCTGGAGCGGCGTCGTCGGGGGGAGAAGGTCTTCTTCGAGACCCTGCTGCGGCGCAGCGACGGGAGCTCTCTGCCGGTGCAGATCAGCTCCGCTCCCCTCTTCCGCTCCGGCGAGTTCGCCGGCATCGTGGGCATAGCCCATGACCTGAGCGAGCGGCGCCGCCTGCAGGCCATGGTGGAGGAGAGCCACAAGTACCTGGAGATCGCCTACGAGGAGCTCTCGGTGCTGGACAAGATGAAATCCGATTTCATCGCCATCGCCTCCCACGAGCTGCGCACGCCCCTCTCCATCATCAAGGGATACGCGGACGCCTTCCAGTTCGGCGAGCTGGGAGAGCTCACGCCCTTCCAGATGGACAAGATCAGGATCATCAACGCCCGCGCGGACCAGATGACCAAGATCATCAACGACCTCCTGGACATCACGCGCATGGAGGAGGGGCGGCTGGTGGGTGAGAGATGGCCCGCGCCGGTGGAGGGCCTGGTGCTCAACGCGGCCTCGGAATACGAGGGGCGGGCGCAGCAGGCGGGGCTCACGCTGCGCCACTCCGTGGCCGAAGGCCTGCCGGCGGTGAGCGTGGACGTATGGCGTATCCACCAGGTGCTGGAGAACCTCATCGGCAACGCCATCAAGTTCACCCCTCCCGGGGGGGAGATCGAGGTGTCGGCGCGCTTGGCGGAGGACCCGGACATGGTGGAGATGGAGGTGCGCGACACCGGTCCCGGGATACCGCTCGAGCAGCAGCGTAAGTTATTTACCATGTTTTACCAGATTGAGACGGACTCCACGCGTTCCGCGGGAGGCCTGGGCCTGGGCCTGGTCATCTCCAAGGGGATCGTGGAGGGTCACGGGGGGCGCATATGGGTGGAGAGCGAGCCGGGCAGGGGCTCGTCCTTCAAGTTCACCCTCCCCGTGCACAGGGAGGGCTGAGGGGTGCGGGCTGTTTCGCCGGGAGACCGCGGACCCGCAGTGAGCGACGTGCAGAAGAGGCTCTTTGAGCTCGGCTTCGCCCCCCCGGGGATGGAGTCGGAGATGCGCGAGGCCTATTACGGCGAGAGTACGGCGCGGGCGGTGCGCGAGTTCCAGGAGAAACGCGGCCTGCGCGCGGACGGGAAGGTGGACGAAAACACCTGGCACGTGCTGGTGGAGGCCTCCTACCGCCTTGGCGACCGCTTCCTGTATCTCCGCGTTCCTCCCTTCCGCGGGGATGACGTGCGCGATCTGCAGCGCTACCTCAACCGCCTCGGCTTCAATGCCGGGCGCGAGGATGGCATCTTCGGCCGGGATACCGACCGGGCCCTGCGCGCCTTCCAGCACAACATGGACCTCCCCGTGGACGGCATCGCCGGCTCCTCCACTCTCTCCTGTCTCCGGCGGCTGCGCCATGCGCTGAAGGACACCAGCGTGGCCGAGGTCCACGAAGCCATTATCGACCTCTCTTCCCGCGGCATGGAGGGACGCACGGTGGCGCTGGACGCCGGCGAGGGCGACCCTCGCGCCGAGGACGCCGTGCGCCTGGCGGCGGGCGAGCTGCGGGCGTTGGGCCTGGCGGTGGTGCTGACCGGCGGCGTCTCATCCGGAGTCCCCGAGGGCCAGCGGGCGCGCCGGGCCAACGACTGCGGCGCGGACATCGTGCTCGGGCTGCGGTCATCGGAGGGGGGCGGGGTGCGCGTGCTCTACTTCGGGAGCGGCGATTATTCCTCGCCGCGCGGCAGGCGGCTGGCTTCGCTGCTGCACGAGGAGCTGGAGCGGAAGGGGGTGGCGCCGCTCTTTCCTCCCGAAGCCCGCAGCTACCCCATGCTGCGGGAAACGCGCATGCCCTGCGTGATCGCCGAATACGGCGTGGAAGTGGATCCCGTCTCCGCCTTCCGTCCCGCCCTGGTAAGGGCGGTGGCCGCATACTTCGAACCCGACGGGGATTGATCAGGCCGAAGGCTCGACGTCCTCGATCACCACCTCGACCTCCTCGACCGGGAGGTCGGTAAGCCCTTCCACGTATTCCTTGACCTTGTCCGCGACCTCGCGCGCGAGGGAAGGGATGTCGGTGCCGTATCGCACCTTCAGGTGCACGCCCAACCGGTAGGAGGAATCCTCGCGACTCACCTTTATCCCCCTATGCACGAACTCGCGCCTGACGCGGGAGGTTATGCTCTCCACCGCCCCGGGCTGGCATATCTCGGCGCCCTCTATCTCCTCCACCGCCTGCGCCGCCAGGGCTGCGATGGCCTCGCGAGATACCTCCACCCGCTCGCCCCTGGTCTCTTCCTTCATAGTTCCTTCCTGCCGTGCTTGATGGAGCTTATGGTCACCCTGCCGCTGGAGATGTCGAAGCGCATGGTCCTTCCGTAGTTCCCTCCCGTGTCCTCCGCCACCAGCCTGATGCGGTGATCTCGCAGGGCCGCCTTCGCGGCCTCCACGTTGCGTTCACCGATCTGCATCCCCAGGCAGGGTCCGGGGACGTTGCGCGGGTTGGTGGCCCCCGGAATGGTGAACATGCACGCCCCTCCGGCGATCTTGGCCTTGATGTCGGAGCGGCGCGAGCCAAGTTTTTCCATCTCCTCCACCATGGCCTTGATGGCCGTGTCCGCGAACTTGCCGGGGTTGCCCTTCTTGCTGATGGCGGTGGAGTCGGGGAGCATGATGTGGGCCATGCCTCCTATACGGCGCTTTTCGTCGTACAGGACCACGCCCACGCAGCTGCCCAACCCGTAGCTCGCCAGCGTATGCGGGTTGTGGGTGACGTAATACTCCGCCACCCCTATGTTCACCGTATCCTGCGGCTCCTGCAAGTCGCTCCTGCCCATGGCTCCCTCCTCGTCCCCGCCGGCATCCGCACCGGTCTCCCGGTGGGGGCGCGCCTGGCGGGGCCGGGCCGCCTTCATGGCCTCCCGCCTTCCCTCAACCGCTCACCCCCAGTCTCCCCAGTATGAGGTCGAGGGACCCGAGGTCCGGGAAGAGGATGAGGTGTCCCTTGATCACATGTTCCAGTATGTCGAACTCCGTCTCGATCACCAGCACGTAATCCTCGGACTGGCTTATCTCCACCAGGATGAAATCGATTATCGCCCCTGCCATGTCCATGGCGAAGCCCGGCACCGAGGGCCGCAGCAGGATGCCGGTCATCTGGGAAAGGGCGTTGAGGTAGGAGCCCGCGAGGATGCTCCCCGTCTCCTGCAGCGCGGACTGCTCCATGGTGGAGAGCTCTCCCGCCTCGCTGCCGCTCACCATGAGGTGGGCCAGCTGGTTGGCGCTGTGCTCCTCCAGCAGCAGCAACATGCTCCCGGAGGCCTCGCCGCTTATATGAAGGTAGATGCCCACCACCGGCGTCTCCGCCCCTCCGACCAGGTCCGAGACCCTGACCAGGGGCACCAGGGTAGCCCGCGGAACACTCAGCAGCACCTTCTTGTCCACCATGGTGGAAAGGGCGACGGCCGCGTTCCCGGAACCGATATTGCCCACCTCTCTCAGCGCGTCCAGCTGAAGTGGCGTCAGCCCTCTCCTTTCCGCCATCTCTCCTCCTTTCGAGGAAACCTCTCGTCCACAACCTTCAGGATATCAGAGTCGGTATGTCAAGGATAAGCGCCACCTCGCCCGTGCCCAGGATGGTCGCCCCCCCGAATCCCCGGATGCCCTTGAGAAAGCGGTCCAGGCTGGTGATGACGATCTCCTGCTGGCCCAGGAGCTCGTCCACGGCGATGGCCACGCTGCGGGGCGCCGTCTCCACCACCACCACCGGAAAGGTGCCCTGGCCGTCCCCCTCTTCGAGGCCCAGACAGCGCGCCAGCCTCACCAGGGGCAAGGTCTCGTCCCGCAGGAAGATGGCCTCCTGTCCCGATACGTACTTGATCTCGTAGGAGGAGATCACCGCCGTCTCCAGGACCACCCCCAACGGGATGGCGTATATCTCCCGGTTCACCTTCACCAGTAGGGCCTGGATGATGGCCAGGGTCAGGGGCAGCTTGAGAGCGAAGGTGGTGCCTTCGCCCTTCACGCTCTGCATGACCAGTATGCCTCCCAGCGACTCCACCTTGCTTTTGACCACATCCAGGCCTACTCCCCGGCCGGAAACCCCGCTCACCTCCTCCGCGGTGGTGAAGCCCGGCATGGCCAGAAAGCGCAGGGCGTCTTCCGCGCTGAGCGACCTCGCCTCTTCGGCGGTCAGCAGGCCCCGCTCCTGGGCTATGGCGTAGATCCTCTCGGCGTCCACCCCCTGCCCGTCGTCCTGGACCTCGATGGAGACGTAGTTGCGGTCGCGCCGCGCCGCCAACTTGATGCTCCCCCGCCTCGGCTTGCCCCGCGCTTCTCTCTCCTCCGGGCTATCTATGCCGTGGTCCACGGCGTTGCGCAGGAGGTGCATGAGGGGGTCGCTTATCTCGTCCAGGATGGTGCGGTCCAGCTCGATGTCCCTGCCCTCGATGACGAAATCCACCTCCTTGCCCCTGCTCTTGGCCAGGTCGCGCACCATGCGCGGGAAGCGGTTGAAGATGTGTTCCACGGGGACCATGCGCGTCTTCATCACCTCGTCCTGCAGGTCCGCGGTAAGGCGCGCGGTGTGCGCCAAGGCCTCCTTCAGCTCCGGGATATTATAGGAAGAGGAGATCTCCTGCAGCCGGGTGCGGTTGATGACCAGCTCCCCGATGAGGTTCATGAGGTTGTCCAAGCGTGAGATGTTCACCCTCACGCTCTGGGTGCGTACCGGAGCCATGGTGGAGGGCTCCGCTTCTCGCCGCGGGATCTCAGGGGCCTGCGCCTCCCGGGGTTCCTCCCTTTCTCCCGTCACGGGTTTCTCAATCAGCGGTTTCCCGCCCTCGAGGGGCAGCGTCTCTACCTCCTGCACCTCCGCGATAGTCATCAAGGCCCTGCGCACCTCTCCCGCGTCCTCGGCGCTGGAAAGCACCACCTCGAAGGAATGGTCGAACTTCTCGTCCTCCAGGTCCTCCACGGAAGGTGTGGAGTCCACCACCCTCCCGAGCTGCGACAGCTTCTTGAAGATCATGAACACCCGCACCGACTTCAATACGCAGTCCCTGTCCAGGGTCACCCTCAGCCGGAGGAGGCGTTCCTCCCCCGCCTCCTCGCGTGGCGCGGGAGCCTCCTCTCCGGCCAAGGTCTCTTTGCGCGTAGCACGCGCGGCCTCTTCTTCCCCGGCTTTCATCCCCTCCAGCGGCTCCTCGCCCGCCTCGCTCACGGCGGCCGGGGCCTCTTCGGCGCCCACGCCCGCCGCCTTCTCCTCGGGAGAGGGCTTCGCCGCGCTTCCCCTCTTCGCCCTGCTCTTTCTCGCCTTGCGGGGCGCCTCCACTCCCGTCACCCCTCCACGCCCGCCCGCGTACACCCCGCGCAGCGCTTCTATGAGGGAAGTGGTGTCGAGCGCCTCGGGGCTCTCTTCGGCGATGGAAGCCACTATGGAGGCCAGCATGTCGAAGCAGCCGAAGAGGAGGTCCACGATGTCCGTGGTGACCTCGATGTCTCCGCTGCGCAGTCCGTCCAGCACGTTTTCCATCTCATGGGAGAGCTCGGTCAGCTGGTCGAACCCCATGGTGGCGGACATGCCCTTCAGGGTATGAGCGGAGCGGAAGATCTCCGTGAGCACATCCGGGTTGCCGGGGTCCCTCTCCAGGTCCACCATGGCCTGGTTCAGGGCCTCCAGGTGCTCCTGTGCTTCGCTGATGAACAGTTCCTTGTATTGAGAGATGTCCATATCCCGACCGCGGTGTACTCGAGGCGCCCTAGAGCAGTTCCATGACCTTCTCGGGTATCATCTCCAGGGACACCACCCAGTCAACACAACCCTTCTCTATGGCCACCTTGGGCATACCGAAAACCAGGCTGCTCTCCTCGTCCTGGGCTATGGTCGCGCCCTTGCTCTTCTTGATCTTCTCCATGCCCCTCGCCCCGTCCGAACCCATTCCGGTCATGATCACGCCGACGGCCATGGGTCCGTAGACCTCCGCCGCCGTGATCATGGTGGTGTCGATGCGCGGGGAGGCACCGGCTCGGTTCTGGGAATCCATCAGCCCCACCCTTCCCTCTCCCTGGAGGTCGGGCGCGATGATGAGGTCCTTGCCCCCCGGCGCCACCAGCACGGTCCCGGGGCGCAGTGGCTCGTTCTCCTCCGCCTCCTTCACCTTCATCTCGCAGAGGCTGTCGAGGCGCCCGGCGAAGGAGCGCGTGAAAACCCCGGGCATGTGCTGGACGATGATGAATGCCGCCGGGGCATCGGCGGGAAAGCGCGGCATGATCTCCGTCAGCGCCTTGGGCCCCCCCGCCGAAGCGCCGATCACCACCACCTTGTTGCCCGAGCGTGGGGCTCCCCTGCCCGCCGCGGCCACCGGCTTCCCGTGGCGAGGGCGGCCCCGGAGGACCTCCCTGCTGGCCTGGGCAGCCGCCCTTATCTTCAGCACCACCTCGTCCCGTACCTCCTTGACCGCGGAGGGATAGTGCGAGGGCTTGGCGATGAAGTCCACCGCGCCCAGCTCCAGCGCCCTCAGGGTCGCGGTGGCGCCTTTCTGTGCCAGGGCGCTGAGCATGATCACGGGACGTGGATGTTTGCGCATGATGTATTCCAGCGCGGTGAGCCCGTCCATCTCGGGCATATGGATATCCAGGTCACCACGTCGGGATCCAGCTCGGTTACGCACCGTATCGCCTCAACGCCGTTGGAGGCGGCCCCCGCCACCTCCATGTCCTCGCTTGCGGCGATCACGTCGCGGATCAGCTTTCGCACCAGGGCGGAGTCATCGACGATCAGGACCCTGATCTTGCGGGACAAACGTTTCACCTCCAGCCCCGCGGCGGGACCGGCCTATTCCTTGAGGGCCTTTTCCACCGCCTCGATCACCTTCGAGGGCTGGAAGGGTTTGATGATGAAGTCCTTCGCCCCCGCCTCCAACGCCTCCACCACCAGCGGCTGCTGGCCCATGGCGCTGCACATGAGGATCTTGGCGTTGGGGTCGATCTTCATGATCTGCTTAACCGCCTCGATGCCGTCCATCTCCGGCATGACGATGTCCATGGTCACCAGATCCGGCCTCGTCTCCTTGAAGCGCTCCACCGCTTCTACGCCGTTCTCGGCCTCTCCCACCACCTCGAAGCCGTCCTTGGACAGGATGTCCCTGATCATCATGCGCATGAAGAGGGCGTCGTCGACGATCAGCACGGTCGGCGCCATCCTTTCCTCCTTTCCTTGCCGTCTGCGCAATCTATCGTCCAAGCGCTCCCCTAGAATCCCAGGCTCGCCATCTCGTCCAGCGACAGGACCTTGGTCAGGTCCAGGAGGATGATCAACCTGTTTTCCTGTTTGACCACCCCCTGCAGGTATGCGGCGGATATGTCCGCCGCCAGGGTGGGGCTCGGCTCCACGGCATCCGCGCCCACGCGCAACACCTCCGATACCGAGTCGACGATCATGCCCACCTTCACGTCCTCCGCTTCCACCACGATGATGCGGCTCTCGCCGCTCCTCTCCGCGGATTCCAGGTTCAGCCTCTTGGCGAGGTCGATCACCGCGATTATCTGCCCGCGCAGGTTGATGATCCCCTCCACGAAATGTGGGCTCTTGGGCATGCGGGTGATCTCCTCCATGCGCATGATCTCGCGCACCTGTGTGACCTCGACGGCGAATTCCTCCCGTCCCAGGCTGAAGACCACCAGTTGCATCTCGTCTGCCGGCCTGGTTTCGCTGGCCATACTCTTCTCCTCCCGTGCCGCGCCCGCCGTCCCGCGGCTTCAACCTCAATATATCCCAACCGGAACCCGCTCACAACGAAAGCGGCGGGTGCCCCCGGCCTCCTTCAGACCTTGAACTCCCTCTGGATCTCGCGCAGGCGGCCGGCTATCTCCTCCAGCTCCTGCGCGGCGGCGGTCACCTCCTGCATGGCTGCCGTCTGCTCCTCGATGGAGGCGGAGACCTCCTGGGTGGCCGCCGCCGCCTCCTCCGAGATCCCCGCTATGGAGGTCATCACCTCCACCACCTTGCCGCTCTTCTCCGCGATCTGCTGCGTAGCCTCGTAGATGGCCGTCACCCGGTCCGCGATGGAGCGCGAGGCCTGGTCGATCTCCTGCAGCATGTACTGCGCCTCAGCCACCACCAGGTTTCCCTCCTCGGCCTCGCGCGTGCCTCCCTCCATACCCTCGATGGTGTGCTCGATACCGCGCTGGATCTCCCGCACCAGGTTCGCTATCTGCGAGGCGGCCTTTGCGGAGCCCTCCGCGAGATTGCGCACCTCGCCCGCCACCACCGCGAATCCGCGCCCCTGCTCCCCCGCGCGTGCCGCCTCGATGGCGGCGTTGAGGGCCAGGAGGTTGGTCTGGTCCGCGATGGAGGTGATGACGTCCACGATCAGCCCGATCTGCGCCGAGTGCTCCCCCAGTTCCCTGACCGCCCCCGCCGAGGCGTCCACGGTCTTTTTTATCTGTTCCATCTTCTGGGTGGCGCGGCGCACCGCCGTCACGCCCTTTTCCACCGTCTCCTGCGCCTGGGCGCTGTACTGTCTCGCCTCCTGGCTCCTCTCGGCGGCGAGGTTTATCTCCTCCACGATCTCGGCCACCGTGGCCTGGGCCTGCACGATGGCGTGCACCTGCTCCTCCGACCCGCGCGCCAGCTGCGAGACGGTGTTCGCCGTCTCCTGCGCGGTCTCCGTGGTCTCCCTCGACACCCCCGACATCATCTCGCTGGCGGAGGTGAGCTGGTCGGCGGTGTCAAGCTGCTCCTTGATCACCGTGCGCATGGAGGAGGTGAAGTCGTTGAGCGCCCGCGCGAAACCTTCCATGACGCCCGCCTTTTCGGTATCCACCTGGGAGGTGAAGTCGCGCCTGGCTATTCTTTCCAGGTGCTCGGTGAGCAACCCCACCGCCTTGAGCTGGCTGAGGAGGAAGGCCAGGGCTCCCGCCGCCATCGCCGCCACCAGCAGGGCCCCGAAGAGCAGGCCCGAGAGCGCCGGGCTCCAGGAAAGCCCCTTGCCCGCATAAGCCACCCCTATGCTGCCCCCCACCCCCAGGAGGACGAAGGAACTCAGCAGTTTGAGCAGCAGGCCCGATGCCCTCACGTCCTGTTTTTTCTCCGCCACCCTTCCGGCCGCCGTCATGCCCTTCCTCCACTCATACCTTGAAGCCGCTCACCAGTTGGTTCAGCTTTTCCGCCATGGCTGCAAGCTCCGCCGCGGCGGCGGCCATCTCCTGCATAGAGGCGGTCTGTTCCTCCACCGTGGCCGAGGCCTCCTCAGAGGAGGCGGCCGTCTCGTCCGCGATGCTGGCGATCTCGGTGATGGCCTTCAGCGCTTCCTCGTTCCCCAACACCTGCCGTCGCGTGGTCTCCGCGATCTCGCTGGCGTAGCGGGAGGTGCTCTGGATGGATACCGCGATCTCCTGCAGCGCCCTCCCGGCCTTCTCCACCACTTCCGTGCCCGCTTTCACCTGGTCGATGGCGGAGTCTATGCTGGTCCGCATGCGGTTGACGCCTCCCTGTATCTCGCGTATGAGGTTGGAGATCTGCTCCGCCGACTTGCGGGAGTTCTCCGCCAGGCTGCGCACCTCCTCCGCCACCACCGCGAAGCCGCGCCCCTGCTCCCCCGCGCGCGCCGCCTCGATGGCGGCGTTGAGGGCCAGGAGGTTGGTCTGGTCCGCCACGCTGGTGATGACGTCGACGATGATCCCGATCTGCATAAAGCGTTCCTCGAGCCCCGTGCTGGCGTCCACCACCGCCTCGGCGGCATCGCGGATGATCTCCATGGCGCTCGCCGTCTCCACCGCCGCCTCCGCCCCTCTCTGGGCTATCTCGATGGCCTCCATGGCCGCCTGGTTCGACATGTCCGCCTTCTCCGCCATCTCCTGCATGGAAGCGGTCATCATCTCCATGGCGTGCGATGTCTCGAGGACGCGGCGCGCCTGTTCCTCTCCCCCCTTGGCGATGTGCGCGATGGTGCTCGAGATGTCCTGGCTGGAGGCGTTCATCTGCTGGATCACCGCCGACATCTGTTCGGCGCTGTTGCTGAGCTCGCCGGCTATCCTGCCGATCTCCGCCACCGAGCCCCTCAGGGCGCCGATCATCATGTTGATGGAATCGGCCAGCGGCCCGAACGTGGACCTGTCCTCCACCTCGATGTGGCGCGTGAGATCGCCGTCCCCCGCCGCCACCTGTTGCACCTGCCAGGTGATCTCGCGCACGCCGCCGGACAGCCAGCGGTAGAACAGGAAGGCCCCGAGCGCAGCGACGGCCGCCTCCACCACCAGCAGGACGATGAGGGCCGCCCTCGCCCCATCCATCATGTCCTTGGCGGAATCCACCTTGTCCCTGGGCTCCCCGGACTCCAGGCCCCTTGCCGCCTCCCCGGTCCGGGAGGAGCCGGCCGCGAGCACGGCCACCCCCAGGATCCCCGCGGCCAAGGCCAGCACCAGGAAGAGCGCCGCCGCCGCCAGGGCCAGGGTGCGCAGGTTTCTCCAGCCCCCGGCCTCTCCCTTCCCTTCTCCAGAGAACATGCTCATCAAGCGTACCTCCGACATCTCCAGAAGACCTGGGCCGCGGACCGTGCCCCGCCGCGGGAACCCCCGGTCAACTCAAGCATGGCGCCGCTAAAAGGTATTTCGGCACCGGGTCATATAAGTTTTATGCCTGCCCGGCCCTTCTCCCTTCTCTCGGAAGCCCCCGTCTCCTTATTCCCGTTTGCGGTAGATCCTCTCCCTGCGCCGGAAGGGCGCGAAGCCGCTCTGTGCCGCGCCCACGATCGCCTCGCTCTTTCCCAGCACCAGGAAACCCCCGGGCCGCAGGCTGCGGTGGAAGATCTCCATGATCTCGGACTGCCTGTCGCGCTCGAAGTAGATGAGCACGTTACGGCATAGTATGAGGTCCAGGTGGCGCAGTGGTGGCGGCTTGGCCAGGTCCAGGAGAAGGAACCTCACCAGGCGCCTGACCTCGTCGCGCACCGCATACCCGCCCTCCACCGGCATGAAATAATCGTCCAGCTCCAGCCCGGGGAGCAGGTTCACCTCCTCGTAACGTGCGGCCTTCGCGCGCTCCAGGGCTTTGTCGTCCAGGTCGGTGGCGGTGACTCGGGCCGCCCATCTCGTGCGGCCTCCTTCCCGCGCGAGCGCTTCCAGGATGAGGATGGCCAGGGAGTAGGGCTCCTCGCCGGTGGCGCAACCCGCGCTCCAAGCCCGCAGGCTCCACATGCCGCCGCGGCGCTTGTAGTCGAGGATGTCCGGGATCACCGCGCGCCGGATAGCCTCATAGACGTCCCCGTCTCGGAAGAACTCGGTCACGTTTATGGTGAGGTCATTGATCAGCCTGCGCGCCTCACCGGGATGCTGCCTTAGGTACTGCCTGTACTGAAGGTAGTCGGAGCACCCCGTGGCGCGCATGCGCACCCCGATGCGCCGCTTGAGATAATTCGGCTTGTACTGCCTGAAGTTCAGGCCCAGCTCGCCCTGGAGTTGCCGCAGGAGCACCTCCAGCCCGAAGTCGGCGCCGCTCGCGCCCCCACCCGGATCCCTTGCCACGCGCTCCTCCGCCATCGCTGGCATCGCCCTGCCCGCACCTCCGGTTACGTCGTCCCTCCCGCTCCGTGACCCGGCTCTCGCCGCGACCCCGCGGGGGGAACCGGCCTGGACGGCACGGCACGGTCAAATGATATACGGCTCCTGCATAGCTGTTATCGACCCCGCCGGGGCCTTTCTTAACCGGCTCGCTCGCGGCCTCGGGCACGGGGACGCCCTCTCCCCCGTGGGGCCCTTGCCCACGTGATGCGCGCCGCGCTATCATTTATACTTCATTTACATAGCCGGGATCGCGACGGGGAGCGGTAGAGAGGTGATGGTATGTCCCCGAGGTTCGCCCTCGATCCCTTCGAGGGCAAGTACGCCCACCGCACGTCGAGCATGCTGTCCTCGGAGATCCGGGACCTGCTCTCGGTCACCGCGCGCCCGGATATCATCAGCCTGGCGGGAGGGCTGCCCTTCACCCAGGCCTTAGATGCCGAGACCATCCTCAGGACCGTGCGCGGGGTCCTGGAGGACGACTGCGCCGCCGCGTTGCAGTACGGCCCCACCGACGGCTACGCCCCCTTGAAGCGCGACCTCATGGCCATCATGGCCGCGGAGGGCACGCCCTGCTTCCCGGAGGACATCATGATCACCAACGGAGCACAGCAGGGCCTGGAGCTCATCGCCAAGATCTTCATCAACCCCGGGGACAACATCATCACCGAAGCCCCCAGCTACGTGGGCGCCCTCAACAGCTTCCTCAGCTACCAGCCGTGCATCCATTCCATTCCGCTGGACGGCCAGGGCCTGAGGACGGACCTCCTGGAGGAGAAGCTCGTCGAGCTCGCCCGTCAAGACCGGCGGGCGAAGTTCATCTACGTGGTGCCTAATTTCCAGAATCCGGCAGGCATTACCATGAGCAGGGAGAGGCGTTTCCGGCTGCTGGAGCTGGCCCATGAGCACGACTGCCTGGTGGTCGAGGATAATCCCTACGGCCTCCTGCGCTTCGAGGGCGAGCCGGAGCCCTCGCTTCGCAGCCTCGACGAGGGAAGGGTGGTCTATCTCGGCACCCTGTCCAAGATCTTCGCGGCCGGCATGCGCATAGGCTGGGTGGCCGCTCCCCACCCCATTCTGGACAAGCTGCTGCTGGCCAAGCAGTCGGCCGACCTCTGCTCCTCGACCTTCGTCCAGATGGTGGCACACCGCTACCTCAGCAGCGAGGACTGGCGGGGGCAGGTAGAGCGCCTCCGGGAGATATATCGCGGCAGGAGGGACGCCATGCTGGAGGCCCTGCACGAACACCTCGAGGGGATAGCCCGGTGGACCAACCCCCAGGGAGGGCTTTTCGTGTGGGTGACCCTGCCGGAATTCATCAAGGCCTCGGAGATGCTGGCCGCGGCCATAGACGCTCGGGTTGCGTTCGTGCCCGGGACCGGGTTCTTCCCCTACCGCGGGGGCGAGAGCTGTATGCGGCTGAACTTCAGTTACGCGGACGAGGAGACCATCCACGAGGGCATCAAGCGGCTCGCCAGGGTGATCAAGCACGAGCTGTCCCTGGCCCGCGCCCTGGGCTACGCGGTCGCGCTTCCGCCCGAGGAGGAAGCCGGCGGCTTGACGGGAGGTTGATGGACATGCGCGTAGGTGTGCTGATGGGCGGCAGGTCCCTGGAAAGGGATGTCTCGTTGCGGTCGGGCAGGCGCGTCTCCCGCGCCCTGGCCGAGCTGGGACACGAGGTCCTGGACCTGGACGTGGACGAAAGCCTCGTCCCCACACTCAAGAGGGAGCGTCCCGATCTGGTGTACATCGCCCTGCACGGCAAGTTCGGCGAGGACGGCACGGTGCAGGAGCTCCTGGAGATCCTCGACATCCCCTTCACCGGCCCCGGCGTGTTCGCCAGCGCCCTGGGTTTCAACAAGGCCCTCTCCAAGGAGGTCTTCCGGAGCCGGGGCATTCCCACCCCTCCCTACTTTGTGCTCAGCGAGGCCACCTTCCGGGAGATGGGCGCGCTGCACGCCCTTCATCCCGCGGGCGAGAAGCTCGGGTTTCCCCTGGTGGTAAAGCCGGTCGCCCAGGGATCGGCGCTGGGCATAAAGGTGGCGCGCTCGCAGGAGGAACTGCCGGAGGCGGTGCGCACGGCGCTGCATTACGACGACCGGGTGTTGTTGGAAAAATATGTCAAGGGAACCGAGGTGGCGGCCAGCATCATCGGCAACCTCGATCTCCAGGCGCTGCCGCTGGTGGAGGCTGTCCCCCGGGGAGAGTTCTTCGACTTCGAGTCCCGCTATACCCCCGGCCTCACCGATTATTACTGCCCCGCGAGGCTGGACGAGGCGGTAACGCGGCGCGCCGTCGAGGTCGCCCTGGACACCCACCTCGCCCTGGGATGCGCCAACGTATCCCGGGTGGACATGATCATCGACGAGGACGGGGTCCCACAGGTGCTGGAGCTGAACATCAGCCCGGGCATGACCGAGACCAGCCTTCTCCCCATGGCCGCGGAGGTGGCGGGCATGGGCTTCACGGAGCTGGTGGGCCGTCTGGTGGACCTGGCTCTGGAAAAATATTCTTAGGCCTGCGGGGCCTCCGCCGCAGGGCCGACCCCCAACTCCTCCAGGAGGCGTAAGAGGTCCTTCTCTCCCTTGAATTCTATGATTATCTTCCCCTTGCGCTTGCCGCGCACCACCTTCACCCTTGCGCGCAGGGAGGCCGAGAGCAGTTCCGCGTATTCGCCGAGGGACTCCGGCTTTTCCCTCGCCCTCTTCTCCGCGGCACCGCCGAGACGCCTGCGAACGATCTCCTCCGTCTGGCGCACAGACAGGTCCTCGTCGATGATGCGCTGGAGCAGCGTCGCCTGATAGGGATCGCCCTGTAGAGCTAGCAGCGCGCGTGCGTGCCCGGGCGTTATCTCCTCGGCGACGATGGTTGCCTGAACCTCAACCGGAAGTTGAAGCAACCTCAGGGAGTTGGCCACCGCGGACCTGCTCTTGCCCACCTTCTTGGCTATCTCCTCCTGGGAGAGCCCGAAGTCCTCCATCAGCTGGCGATACGCAGTGGCTTCCTCGATGCCGTTGAGGTCGTCGCGGTGGATGTTCTCCACCAGGGCTATTTCCAGACACTGCGATGCCTCCGCATCACGGATCACCGCCGGAATCGATTTCAGTCCCGCCATCTGTGCCGCCCTCCACCTGCGCTCGCCCACCAGGAGCTCGTACCCGGTGCCCGAGGGACGAACGATCACCGGCTGCACCACGCCGTGCTCCTTTACCGATGCGGCGAGTTCCTCCAGGCTCTCTTCCTTGAATCTTCGCCGGGGCTGCGTTGAGCTCGGCTTGATGCTGTCCACGGGCAGCATCTCGTGCCGCGGCTGCTCCGCCGAGGCGCCGTTGGATATCAAGGCGCCCAGGCCCTTGCCCAGTCCTTTTTTAGCCATTGGAGATCACTTCCTTTGCCAGGTTCTGATAGGCCAACGCCCCCCTGCAATACGGATCGTACTGGGATATGGGTCGTCCGTAACTGGGGGCCTCGCTGAGGCGCACGTTCCGGGGAATGACGGTAACGAAGGTCTCCTGGGGATACTGCCTCCTCACCTCCTCCATGACCTGCCTGGAGATGCTGGTGCGAGAGTCGTGCATGGTGAGCAGTATGCCGCCGATACGCAGCTCCGGGTTAAGGTATACGCGGATCTTTTCTATGGTGCGCAGAAGCAGGACCAGTCCTTCCAAGGCGTAATATTCACATTGGATGGGGATCAAGACCTCGTCCGCCGCCGCCAGGGCGTTTACCGTAAGCAGGCCCAACGAGGGGGGGCAGTCTATAAGCACTATGTCATAGCGGTCCTTCACGGCCTCCAGGCACTTCCTGAGCCTGGTCTCCCGCGAGAGCAGCGACACCAACTCCACCTCCGCGCCGGCAAGGCGGAGCGAAGACGGCGCCAGGTCTAAACCCTCGGTTGAGGTTTTGACTATTACCTCTTCCAGCGGCACCTCGTTGACCAGGGCATCGTATATCTGCTGCCCCGTCATCCCCCCGCTAACGCCAAGCCCGCTGGTGGCGTTGCTCTGGGGGTCGAGGTCGATGATGAGAACTTTTTTGCCCTCAACGGCCAGATATGCGCCCAGGTTGATCGCTGTGGTGCTCTTCCCCACGCCCCCTTTCTGGTTTGCTATCGCCAGAACCTTCGTTCTGGCCTGATTTTCCGCACCAACCGAAGTGGCCTCTTCGACTTCCATCCGCCATCACCTCGCGATCTTCTAGCTCACCTTCCCGGAGAACGCGCCTCGCGCATACCATGGGGCCTGGTTTTAACCAACTGCACGAGGTAGCAGTCCCTCGATGTAAGCCTTTTCGTCGATCTCGTCGCCTGGACCCTTAAGCCCTTCGCCTCGAGAGAAGCGCCGTATCTCCTGATCTCTCCGGCATCTTTCTCCCCCGCAAAGAGCACCAGCTGGCCTCCTTCGCAGAGGAGGGGCTCGGCCATCCTGGCAAGGCGGAGGGGGTCGGTGACCGCCCTTGCCATCGCCGTCTCATAGGCGTTCAGATGATCGTCATCGCGAGCCATGGCCTCGACTCTTCCCGGATATATGCTTATGCCTTCCAGTCCCATTTTCCTTCGTATGTGACGCAAGAAGGTCACCTTTTTTCTCTGTGGCTCCACCAGGGTGAGGGGAAAGGGTCCTGCGAGGATGTATAGCGGTATGCCGGGCATGCCGGCGCCGCAACCGATGTCAAGGACCTCCTTTTCCTCCCCGAAAAGCCCCTTTATACAGAGGGGGGTGATGGCATCCACGCAAAGATCGATCATCCCCTGGGTTCCCACCCTTCTTCCTACCAGGTTGTACGCCCGGTTCCACCTCGCGAGTTCGTCAATATACACGCAGAGCGCTGCTGCCCTTTCTTCCTCCAGAAAAACCCCCATCCTTGTACAGGTCTTTTGCAGCGCATCTTTCAACTGCGAGGAGAGAGGGGCTTCGTTCGTTTCGTCCATGATGCTTCCTCGTGGCCTCCGCGAAAATAACCGGCTGCCGTCATGCCTCCCAAACAATATTTTCTATCGTATCGCAGGCAATCCTCTCCAAAAGGATACTCGTAAAGGAGGTATTCTGTTTAGCGCCGCATCCCCGCGGTCCGGCGACGGGGGGCGATGACGCGTTTAGCCCGATGGTGTCCAACATACCATTCACATAATAGGCAAGGACCTCGTTTCCGGCAAGGTGTTTCACGTGAAACGTTTATGCGTGATCTCGCGGTTTGCCCCCGTCGTACGGCGGCTAATTGCCCCGCCGGCGTTGCTTCCCTGCGGAGGTCGTTGTTTCACGTGAAACGTTTATGCGTGATCTCGCGGTTTGCCCCCGTCGTACGGCGGCTAATTGCCCCGCCGGCGTTGCTTCCCTGCGGAGGTCGTTGTTTCACGTGAAACGTTTATGCGTGATCTCGCGGTTTGCCCCCGTCGTACGGCGGCTAATTGCCCCGCCGGCGTTGCTTCCCTGCGGAGGTCGTTGTTTCACGTGAAACGTTTTCCTGGCACCTCTTTTTCCCGCCCCCTTCTCTCTCTGTCCGCCTTCTCTTGCTTCCTCTTTTTGTGTTATCGGGATTTTTTCCTCGCCTGGACTCCTGCTCAACACAGCCATATGGGTTTCCGTGATCGTCCCCGTGGTTGTCCCTTCCCCTTTACGCTGCTTTTTCCGCAATAAGCCCTTCTGTGGGTTTGCCCGCCGCATCTACCATATATTCTATGAACTCCTTCCCTCCCGCCCCTGTTTGCCACTCCCGTCATCCCCCTGACGTCGCTTTGGAGCGGGTGCGCCGCTCTTGTGGGAATCGGCGCTACTGGGCCGGCGTGGTTGTTTTTGTCCAGCGCGTACTGCTCCAGACTTCCGGGTCGCTAGGTGCGTCACCGTTGCTGTCCCCTTACTCCACAATTCTTCGCATGGTCCCGGGCGGCAAGACGCTGCCGTCGTAATCGCTTATCAAAAACCGCCCTCTCTAGTCTCTTTTGCTGCGTTGGCCTCGAATAGCGAGCCCGGGCTCCGAGGTGTGCCGTTTGTAGGCAGTAGGGCTGGATTTCCCGGTCATGGCGTGGCGTTTGCCGAATTCTTAGTGTTCGTTTCTTGCCGATATCGCCCGCTCGAGTTCTTATGGCGGTTTCTCTACCTTAAGCTTGGGTTGAGCCTTTGCGGTGTTCCTGCTTCCCGTTTTCGATCTTGGATGTTTTGCCCGCTGCCACGCCCATAAATCGCCTCGGTGTCGCGGTTTTTCTTTTTTCCTTTTCGTGACTGCCTGGCGCGGTTCCCGGTGCGTGGATTACCCCGTGACACTTCGCCTCAGGCCGGGGTGATGACGATCCTGCGCTCGGGCTCTTCCCCCTCGCTCTTGCTCTCCACTCCCCCGACGTCCTTGAGCGCGTCGTGCACGATCTTTCTTTCGCGCGGCGGCATTGGCTCCAGCCTTACCGGCTTTCTCGTCGTCAGGGCCTTTTCCGCCATCTTCTGGGCATATTCCCGGAGTTTTTGCCTTCTTCTCTCCCGGTATCTTTCCACGTCGATGATGATTCTGCGCGTTTCGCGCCCATTTCGCCTGATGATGGTGGTCACGATATCCTGCAGGGCCTGCAGGGTCGCGCCCCCCCTCCCAATGAGGATTCCCAGGTTGTCTCCCCAAACGTCGACGTGAATCTCCTCGTCATCTTCCCAGCTCGTTACCCTGGTCCTCAGGTTCATGAGGTTTACGATGTCCACCACGATGCTCTTGGGGGTATAAGGCCTCTCAGCGGCTTCCATTGTCCTGTCCTCCCCTTATCTCTTGCGCGTGCCGCCTTTCCCCTGGCCACCCGCATTCTTTCGCCGCGACTGCGGCGGTGGGCTCTTGGGCTTTCTTTTTTGTCCTCCGCTTCCCGTGGGGGCACTTTTTGGCGGCGTTTCCTTTTTCTTGTCCACCGGCTTGCTCTTCTGCTGGCTCCCCGGCCCCTTCGCCTTCTGCCTGGATGGCTGAGCGGAGGTGGCCAGCGACGATCTTGCGCCTTTTTGGGCCGGCTTCTGCGCCGGCTTACCCGTGGCCTCCTGAGGTTTTGCCTTGCCCTTCTCGGCTTCCGGTTTCCGCGTCACCGCGACCTTAGGCTCTTCTTTGGGGCGCTTTTTGTCGTAGTACTCCATGCCATATTGCTGCGCAATCTGCAGTATGTTGGTGGTCAACCAGTACAGCACCACGCCCGCGGGCAGGCTCCACCCTATGAAGGCGGTGAGCAGGGGCATTATTATCATCATGTTCTTCTGCCTGGGATCCGTCATCACCTGCTTCTGGGAGTACCAGGTAGATAGCGCCAGCAGGATGATCAGGATAAACGTGGGGTCGGCGATCCTTGTAGAGTCCGCAAGGTTTTTCACCCACAGGAACCCGGACGATTTAATCACCGGCAGGGATGCGTATGCACCCGGAAGACCGGCCGCAAACTGGGGCAGGCCCTTCATCACAGCGTAGGTGTTTCCCGCTATCAACGTCGGGGGAGTCAAGAGGTATTTTCTCAGCACCGTGAACAGCGCGAAGAACACCGGGAGCTGGAGCAGCAGGGGCAGACAACCTCCCAGGGGATTGACCTTGTTCTCCTTGTAGAACTTCATCATCTCCTGCGAGAGCCTCTCCCGATCGTCTTTGTATTTTTCCTGCAGCTTCCTTATCTCCGGCTGTATCTTCTGCATGGCGATCATGGACCGCGTCTGCTTTATGGTGAGGGGAAGGAGCACCAGTTTTACCAGCAGGGTCAGCAGGATGATGGCGACCCCGTAGTTCCCGGTCAGTTGGTAGAATGCCTGGAGGAGGAAGTTGAGCCCTCCCACAATGCCGTTCCAGATCGAGGACCAGATGTTCATCTTCTACTACTTCTCCGGCAGCGGATCATATCCGCCCTCGTTCCATGGGTGGCACCTGGAGAGCCTCTTGATTCCCAGCCACATACCCCTTGCTGGACCGAACCTCTCAACCGCCTGCAAGGCATATTGGGAGCAGCTCGGGTAAAACCTGCACCTTGGCGGCATCCAGCTCGATATCACGACCTGGTACGCCCTTATGGCAGTGCATATCGGCCTTTTCAGCGCCGATCTCATCGTCCTCATCGTCCCTCTTCCTTATCCCCACACAAGCTGCAGATATCCCTTTCCAGCTCATGAAAAGATGCCTCCCCGGCGCCCTTTCTCGTCATGACGACCATGTCGACGCTCTGGGGTAGACGGTGCGAGTTTTTTCTTACCGCTTCCTTTATCCTTCTCTTTATCCTGTTGCGCTTCACGCTCCCGCCGGATTTGCGGGATACCGACACTCCCAGGCGGATCTTCCCCTCGCGGTTGGGCAGAGTAAATATGGTAATCGTTTCCAATACTGCCTTATTACCACCCTCGATGACCTTCCGGAAATCACGGCTCTTCCTGAGGCTCTCCATGTGCTCTCAGGCGGTCAACCTCTTCCTTCCTTTGAGCCGACGCCTCTTTATTATCGCCCTTCCGGCCCGGGTGCTCATGCGCTTCCTGAAGCCGTGGTTCTTTTTCCTTTTTCTGGTATTTGGCTGATAGGTCCTTTTCATAACTTACCTCCAGATAAAGCATAAAGATTATATCCGCGGCCCTTGGGGGTGTCAAGAAACGGGCTGTTCGCGGACGGGCTCCGCCTGCCCGAGGTCTTTTCCTGCCTGGATACAGTTTTTCCGATCCCACAACCCATCGCTTGCGCCGCATTGATTTCTCGAGGGAAACGCCGGGGGGCCAAAGAATCCTCCGGTTATAGTGTGGGGGGTTCCCCATCCACCGTTTGCTGCCTCCTCTTCTCATACGGCTCTTTCTCCCGAGTCCGGCGGCGCATTTACCCCTTCTTCCGGTATTTCTCCCGCCACCTCCTCGTTTCCGGATATCTTTCCGCTCTTTTCATCCTCCTCCACCTCTGCTCCATCGTTCAATTCGTTGACGGTGTGGTCCCCATTCAGTCCGGTTGATATAATAGGCCGTGTGAGCGCAGGCGCCTGTATCGTTCTCTGGTTTTCAACAACTGTGGATTATTCTGTGGATAATCAGCTTTTTGCCTGCTAGAAGGCCATTTTCAAGGAGGTCAGTCCTTTTGTTGGAGCAGCCGTTGTTCCACGTATTCCCGCCCCTCGCTCGCATCATGGCTGTGAATAACGGCGCTGTCTTTTTCGCCTTTTTAGAGTTTTCCATCTTCCTTCGCTGGTTTTTTACGTACGGCCTGAAAGGAGTGGAAAATGGCCTCCGGTAAGGCCAGCGGGCGGGACGCGAACAAGCCTCCCCGCTTCTCTCCTCCTCCCACCCGCGTTGCCGTTCCCGATGGTGATGGGGGGTTCGAGGTCGTTGAGGTCGTGGAGAGCGATTTCTTCTCCCTAACAGGACGCGTCTCCGATTTGTTGAAAAAGGAGCTGGAGGCGGCGCAGTCCCCCTTTCCCGCAACGGCCCTGCGGGAAGTGATGGAGAACCTCGTTCACGCCGTCCCCTGTACCGCCTCAGTTGTCCTTGACCCCCTCTACTCCTCCATCTCCATCTGCGACACCGGTCCGGGCATGGAACGCACCGACATCGCCTTTGAGTTGGGGTTCACCACCGCCGACGAGCGCCTCCGCCAAGTGATACGGGGGGTGGGGATCGGACTCAACCTCGCTCTCGAAGAGCTGCGTTCCCTCGGCGGCGACCTTCTCCTGGACTCCCTTCCCGGCAAAGGAACCTTCGCCCGGCTTATCCTTTCCCCCACCCCGACAATCAATCCCGCCACCCGTGAAGAGGTGTCGCTCTCGCAGCGCCAGAACAACATCCTTTTCCTGCTCTCGGAGGGAGACCAACTCGGACCATCTCTCATCTCCTCCGAGCTCAACATAAGTCTGGGAACCGCCCACCGCGACCTGGTGAAGCTCCAGGAGATGGGACTCGTCGGCGTGACAAAAAATGGTAAAAGATTCCTTTCCAACGCCGGTAAATCCTACTTGCAGAGGCTTCTCTCGCTGTAATAGAATTGCCCTGTGTCGCAGCCGAATACCCACCCGGGGGATGATCCGATGGTGCAGAAGGCCGACCTTTTATGGCAAAAATGCCTGACAAGATTACAGGAACAGGTCCCCGATTCCTCCTCCATGTGGTTTAAGAATCTGCACATGGACAAGGTCGAGGGCTCGGTCCTACTGGTCTACACCAACAACACCTTTACTAAAGAGTGGGTGGACAAGAGGTATCTGGGCCTCCTGCAGCAAGTGGCCTCGGAGGTGTTCCCCGGCGTCAGCGAGGTTAAAGTCCTACTAAAGGATCGCAGGAAAAAGGGCCGGGATCCTGTCTACCTCGACGTAAACATCCTCGCGGAGCAGGACGGTCTTGGGGTAAGCGATGACCTAAACCCGAGGTTCACCTTTGAGACCTTCGTCATCGGATCCAGCAACCGCTTCGCCCACGCCGCCGCGCTCTCTGTGTCGGAGAATCCCACTTGTTATAATCCCCTCTATATCTACGGAGGGGTGGGGCTGGGGAAGACGCACCTTCTTCATTCTATCGGCCACTACACCAAGCGTCTGTATCCCGACTTCAGGGTCCTCTATCGGAGTTCCGAACAGTTCCTCAACGATTTCATCAATGCGCTTTCCTCCGGTAAGACCTCCGCTTTTCAGAAAAGGTACCGCTCCATAGACATGCTGCTCATCGACGACATACAGTTCCTCGCCAACAAAGAGAGGACTCTCGAGGAGTTCTTCCACACCTTCAACGAGCTGTACAACAACAACAAACAGATCGTTTTGAGCAGCGACCGTCCGCCAGAAGAGATCGGAGGTCTGCAGGACCGGCTTGTATCCCGCTTCAAGTGGGGCCTCACCACCGATATCCAACCCCCGGAGCTCGAGACCCGCATCGCCATCCTGCGCAAGAAGTCCGCTCTCGATAAGAAGGATGTGCCGGACGAGGTCATAGATTTCATCGCCTCTAAGTTCGTGTCCAACATACGCGAACTGGAAGGCGCTCTTATCCGGGTGGTCGCCTACTCCAATCTCACTAAGGAGCCGCTCAGTCTAGATCTCGCAAAGGAAGTTCTGCGAGACATCCTCCCCGCCGAGGAACAGCGCAACATCACCATCGAACATATCATGAAAACAACGGCGGACTTCTTCAACATCTCCCTTGCCCAGTTGACCAGCCCAAACCGTTCTCGCCAGTTGGTTACCGCCAGACAGATATGTATGTACCTGTGCCGTGAGTTGACGGATGCCTCCCTCCCCGCCATCAGCAGCGCTTTTGGCGGCAGGCACCACTCCACCACCATCCATTCCGTCGAGAAGATCAAAAAACTCATGGAGGAGAAGCGGGATATCTACGATGCCGTGCAGAAGCTGACCAACCGTATAAAACAGGGGTAGTACAAATTGTTATCTTTTCATGCAACCGCTGTGGATAAACCGCTCTTTTCTTTTCGTCCGCTCATCCCCTGTTTATTGTCCATCCTTAAAGCATCTTCTTTTCAACAGCCTGTCGACAGCTTTTGTCTTTTTGGTTGCGCCATCTACCAGCGACTGCGGTATATATGCTCATCATCAACAGGAGATACTATTAATCCTATGAAGGTATATTTATAGGATAGTTGTAAGAGGAGGTGTCGATAACATGAAGGTCCACGTGTTGAGAAGCGACATACTGGAAGCGATGCAGAGGGTTCAATACTCGGCGAGCGGAAAAGGGATAATGCCCATTCTGTCCGGCGTGAAGATAGACTGCAGCGACGGAGCTATGGAGTTGAGCGCGACCGACCTGGAGTCATATACCGTCACTGGGTGCGAGGCGAACGTGGAGGAGACGGGCGCTTGCGTGGTAAACATGAAGACCTTTCTTGAATACCTGAGGGGCTCGGGGGATGAGAGATTGGCCATGGAGTGCACGGCAAACGAGCTGAAGGTGCAGGGCGAGAAAAGCACCGTAAGGCTGTACGTTATGCCGGTGGAAGATTTTCCGGCGCGACCGGAGGTGGATATTCCGGTGCTGGAAGAGATGCAGGCGGGAGAAATATTCAGAGCGGTGAGTAAGGTGAGCAGGGCTGCATCAAAGGACGAGAAGAGACCCACCCTCATGGGAGTTTATATGGAAGTGGCGGAGGGAGAGGTGAGGCTCGTAAGCACCGACAGTTACCGGCTAGCGATAGAGGTCCTCAGGGGCGGTTTTAAGGTGAGGGAGGAAGGGGATTATATTATCCCCGCAGCCTCGCTCGTCAACCTGGCCAGGGCGGCAGGAAGAGAGGGCAGCCTCAACATATGGAGGGACGAGAACAGAGGACAGCTACGGTTCGATGTGGACGGCATCACACACATGATAAGGCTTATAGAAGGAAAGTTCCCCAAATACGGTCAGTTCATCCCTGAAGAAACGAACATCAGTATAGAGGCGGACAAGAAAGGGCTCCTTGACGCCCTGAAGAGGATATCCCTCATCAGCAGCACGGTAAAGATAACCGCAAAAGAGGGAGTGATGTTGTTGGAGGGAGAATCGAGAGAGGTGGGAGAGGGAAAAGAGGAAGTGGAGACGGTACACACAGGAGAAGAGATAAATATAGCTTTCAATACCACCTTCCTCGAGGACGGGATACAGTCGCTGGAGGGGGAAAAAGTGGTCCTGGGCCTGAACGAGCCCTTAAAACCCGGGGTCGTAAAGGAGAAGGATGGGAGGGAGTTCACCTACGTGATAATGCCGATAAGAATGTAGAAAGTGATCGAAGGGATAGAGATCGCGGGCTTCAGGAATTATGAACTCGCGGAATTCGTATTTCGCGAGGGAATAAACGCGATCATCGGTAACAACGGGCGAGGGAAGACCAATCTTCTCGAAGCCCTTTATTTTTCACTGCAAGGAAAACCGATGCGGGGCTCAGACGTGAAGGAGATGGTGAAAAGGGGCGCGGACTCTGCACGCCTGCGCATAAGAGCGCGCGGGGCGGTATACATGGAAAAGGGGCTGGAAATAAAGGGGGGAGGGGAAAAGAGGGAGAGCGGCTCGCTGGAGGGGTACGGGGCGGTATCGTTCCAACCCGATGACCTCTGGATGATAAAAGGGGGGCCGGAGGCGAGGCGCAGACAGCTAGACGAGGCGCTTTCGGAGATCAAGAAGGGGTATCGTGTCACCCTCAGGGAATATCATAGGGTGCTGAGGCAGAGGAACGAAGCGATAAGGGCGGCAAAAAAAGGGCTGGGGGATAGAGAGCTGCTGAGAAGCTGGAGCCCCTTGCTCTTGAGGTGGGGGACGGCGGTAGTGCGGGAGCGCGCGGAAGGGTTGGGGGAGCTGGGGGCGGAAATGGCGCGCATGGCGGACAGCTGGGGGATGGGGGAAATAAAACTGAGATATTATTCCAATATGTGGGAGGGAATAGATGAACCGGAAAAACTGACAAAGAAGGTAGAGCGGCTGGAGAACACGGAGATCGGCAGGGGTATGACCCTCATAGGGCCGCATCGCGACGAGATCGTCTTCGAGTTGGGAGGGAGAAACGCAAGGAGGGAATGTTCTCAGGGGGAACAAAAGTTGATCGCCCTGATGTGGAAGATAGCCTTGGCAAGGACGATCAAGAACAGGTCGGGGAGGGAGATAATACTGCTGGTGGACGACGCGCTGTCGGAGCTGGACAGGGAAAATCGGCGCCTGGTCGTGGAGGAGTTAAAAGAATGGAGGCAGGTATTTCTGACCCATACGGAGGACATCGAGGAGCTGGCAGGGGCGGAAAAGATCTTCCTCGATCATCCCGAAAAAAGATAAGCGTGTAGGGGCGGCTTAAAAAGATCGGATCCGGGGAGGACGATGAGGGAGATAAAAGGGATAGAAGAGTTGATGGAGGATCTCTTGGAGGAGGAGGGGACCCCGGAACTATCGGCGCTCTTGAGGATAAGAAAGGGGTGGGAAAGGATAGCGGGCGAGAGATTGGGGAGAAGGACCGTGCCGTATCGCCTGGAAGAAGGGACGCTTTATGTGGGGGCGGACTCGCACGCGACCGCCCAGGACCTTCACTACCTGGAGGAAAAGATAAAAAAGGCTGCGGGAGAGATATCGAACATGACGATAAAAAGGGTAAAAACAAAAAAGATAAACCTTAAGTAGAGATTAATATAAGCCGAGAAAAAACCCCACATCACCACACCCCAGCGGGAGCAGACGCGCGAAAGTGTACATCCGACACGAGAGACGCAGAAATTGAGATAGAGGAACACGGCCGCAGTGGGCGGATGCTATAATTTGATCATAGGAAAAGCGCAGGACTAAAGCGGCGGAAGGCGGAGAACATACGGCGTAAAGATGGAGGATAGATGACGGGAGCAACCAAAGGAGCAGAGGTATACGACGAGAGCTCTATAGCTGTATTGGAAGGCCTGGAGGCGGTAAAGAAGCGCCCCAGCATGTATATAGGCACCACCGGGCCGAGGGGGCTGCATCACCTGGTGTACGAGGTGGTGGACAACAGCATCGACGAGTGTCTCGCCGGCTTCTGTAAGAACATCTGGATCACCATACACCCCGACAACTCGGTGACCGTGGTGGACGACGGCCGAGGCATACCCGTCGGCATCATGAAGAAGCAGAACAGACCTGCCGCGGAGGTGGTGCTCACCACCCTTCACGCGGGGGGAAAGTTCGGGGGTAAGGTATACCGCGTCTCCGGGGGTCTGCACGGAGTAGGGGTGTCGGTGGTGAACGCCCTATCCAAGTGGCTGGTGCTGGAGATAGGAAGGGACGGCAAGGTCTATCAGCAGAGGTACGAAGGAGGAGCCCCGGTCACCAAGCTGGAGGTGGTGGGCAAGACCGACCGCACGGGAACCATAATCAGCTTCGCTCCCGACCCCGAGATCTTCGAGACGATCGAGTTCGACTTCGACCTCATCGCCCAGAGGATGCGGGAGACGGCATTCCTCAACCGCGGGTTGAGGATAGAGATGAGGGACGAGAGAAAGGACCCCCCGGAGGAGCTGGTCTTCCGCTACGATGGCGGGATCGTCGACTTCATCAAGCATGTGAACGCCAACAAGGATCCCCTGCACGCCAAACCCATCTACATGAGCGCGGAACAGGAAAACGCGCAGGTGGAGATATGCATGCAGTACAACAAGGGATACACGGAGAACATCTACACCTTCGCGAACAACATCAACACCCACGAGGGCGGGACTCACCTGGCCGGCTTCAAGGCGGCGCTGACGCGAGTGGTGAACGATTACGCGAGGCGCAAAGGCTTGCTCAAAGAAAAGGACGAGAACCCCATCGGCGAGGACGTGCGTGAGGGCCTGGCGGCGATCGTCAACGTGAGGCTTAGGGAGCCGCAGTTCGAGGGACAGACCAAGACCAAGCTGGGAAACACCGAGATCAAGGGATTCGTGGAGAGCACCGTCAACGCCAGGTTGGCGGAATGGCTGGAGGAGAACCCGAGCGACGCCCGCGCCATCGTCAACAAGATCCTGGGGGCCTCCAAGGCCAGGCTGGCGGCGAGGCACGCGCGAGAACTGACGCGCCGCAAGAGCCTCCTCGAGAGCACCTCCCTGCCCGGGAAGCTGGCAGACTGCACCATGAAAGACCCCTCCCTGTGCGAGATATACCTCGTGGAGGGAGACTCCGCGGGAGGCTCCGCGAAGCAGGCGAGAGACAGGCGGTTCCAGGCCATCCTGCCCCTCAAAGGGAAGATACTGAACGTGGAGAAGGCCAGGCTGCACAAGATCCTCAACAACAGCGAGATACAGGCCATCGTCTCCGCGGCGGGAACGGGCATCGGGGAGGAGTTCGACCTTTCCAAGGCGCGTTACCACAAGGCGATCATCATGACCGACGCCGACGTGGACGGAGCCCACATCCGGACCCTCATCCTCACCTTCTTCTTCCGGTACATGCAGGAGATGATAGAGGCGGGCTACGTGTACATCGCGCAGCCGCCCCTCTACCGCCTGAGCGTGGACAAGAAAGACTACTACGCCTACAACGACGCGGAGCTCGAGGAGCTCACCAAACGTTTCGGGGGCAGGAAATACGAGATCCAGCGCTACAAAGGCCTCGGCGAGATGAACGCCGAGCAGCTCTGGGAGACGACCATGAACCCGGAGAAACGCGTCCTGCTGCAGGTGACCCTCGAGGACGCCCTGGTGGCCGACGAGATATTCAACACCCTCATGGGAGACGACGTCGAGGCCAGGCGCCAGTTCATCCAGAAGCACGCCACCAACGTGCGCTTCCTGGACATCTAGTCGGAAACGGCTGCGTTCGGCGGCGACACAAGGAGAGGAAAAATGGTACAGGCCCTTGCCGGAAAAGTTAAACCGGTGGAGATCGACGAGGAGATGCGGCGTTCCTACATCGATTACGCCATGAGCGTGATCGTGGGCAGGGCGCTACCGGACGTCAGGGACGGGCTGAAGCCGGTGCACCGCAGGATCCTCTACGGCATGTACGAGCAGGGCCTGCTCCCCAACCGCCCGCACCGCAAATCGGCCAGGGTGGTGGGAGACGTGATGGGGAAATATCACCCTCACGGGGACGCCGCCATCTACGAGACGCTGGTACGCATGGCGCAGGACTTCTCCTCCCGCTACGAGCTGGTGGACGGACACGGCAACTTCGGCTCGGTGGACGGGGACAGCCCCGCGGCCATGCGCTACACCGAGGCCAGGCTCTCGCCCATAAGCCTGGAGATGTTGCGCGACATCGAGAAAGAGACGGTGGACTTCGTCCCCAACTACGACGAGTCCCTTCAGGAACCCTCGGTGCTGCCGTCTCGTTTCCCCAACCTGCTCGCCAACGGCTCGTCGGGCATCGCGGTGGGCATGTCCACCAACATACCCCCCCACAACCTGGGAGAGATAATCGACGCCGCCATCGCGGTGATCAAAGACCCGGAGGTGGAGACCGCCGAGCTCATGAAGCTGGTGAAGGGCCCCGATTTTCCCACCGGGGGTATGGTGATGGGGCTGGAGGGACTGAAGAGCGCCTATGAGACGGGGCGCGGCGTGATAAGGGTGAGGGGGAAGGCCCACGTCGAGCAGAGCAAGTCCGGAAAATCGAGCATCGTCATCACCGAGATACCCTACCAGGTGAACAAGGCCAGGCTCACGGAGCGCATCGCGGAGCTGGTGCGCGAGAAGAAACTGGTGGGCGTGTCCGACCTGCGCGATGAGAGCGACCGCGCGGGCATGCGGCTGGTGGTGGAGCTGCGCAAGGAGAGCGTCCCCCAGGTGGTCCTCAACCAGCTTTACAAGCACACGCAGCTCCAGGAGTCCTTCGGCATCATCATGATCGCCCTGGTGGGAGGCGTTCCACGCCTCATGGGCCTGAAGGAGCTGCTCTCGCAGTACGTCGCCCACCAGATAGAGGTGGTCACCAGGCGCACGCGCTTCGATCTGGACAAGGCGGAAAAGAGGGCCCATATCCTCGAGGGGCTGCTCATCGCCCTCTCCCACCTCGACGAGGTGATCGCGCTCATCCGCGCCTCCCGCACCGTGCAGAACGCCAAGGACGGCCTGATGAAGAAGTTCAAGCTCAGCGAGGAGCAGGCCCAGGCCATCCTGGACATGAGGCTGCAGCGGCTGACGGGGCTGGAGAGGGAAAAGGTGAAGGAAGAGCACAAAGAGCTCAAGAAAGAGATCGCCCGCCTCAAGGAGATCCTCGCGGACGAGAGCAAGTTGCGGGCCATCATCGTGGAGGAGCTGGAGGCCATCAAGAAGCGCTTCGCGGATCCCAGGAGAACGGAGATCGTCCCCGACTACGAGGACCTGGAGGTGGAGGACCTCATCGCGGACGAGGAGGTGGTGGTGACCATCACCCACTCCGGTTACGTGAAGAGGCTGCCCATCAACACCTACCGCATCCAGAGGAGGGGGGGGCGCGGGGTGGTGGGCATGAACCTCAAGGAGGGCGATTTCGTGGAGCACCTCTTCGTCTCCTCCACCCACCACTACATCCACTTCTTCTCCAACCGCGGCAAGGCCTACCGCCTCAAGGTGTACGAGCTCCCCGAGGGATCAAGGGCGGCCCGCGGTCAGGCCTTGGTGAACCTGTTGCCCCTCTCCTCGGGGGAGAAGATATGCTCGGTCATCGCAACCCGGGATTACCCCGAGGGCGCCTACCTGGTGATGGCCACCAGGAAGGGTATGGTGAAAAAGACGCCCTTCAAACTATATGACACCCCGCGAAAGGACGGCATCATAGCCATCAGCCTGTTAGAGGACGACGAGGTCATAGACACCAGGCTGACCGACGGCAAGAGCGACCTGGTGATGGTCACTCGCAACGGGCAAGCCATCAGGTTCCCGGAGTCGGATTGCCGGCCCATGGGGAGGGACACGCGAGGCGTCAAGGGCATGACCCTGGTGGGCGACGACGAGGTCATCGCTATGGGCATCGCGGCCGAGGACGCGGACCTCTTCGTCATCACCGAGCTCGGCTACGGCAAGAGGACCGCCGTATCGAAGTATCCCCGTCACCGACGGGGAGGGAAGGGGGTCCGCACCATCTCCTTCGCGGGGGGGAAGGGGCTGCTGGTGGGAGCCCGCGTGGTGAAGGAGAACCAGGAGCTGATGGCCATCTCGGTGGACGGGGTGGTGATCCGGGTGGCGGTGGAGGACATCTCGCGCCAGGGGCGCGCCACCCAGGGCGTGAGGGTGATGAGGCTTTCGGAGAGCGACCGGGTCGCCTCCATAGCCCAGCTCGCCACCCGCGAAGGGTTGCCCGAGGACGGCGAGGAAGAGGTCGAGGGAGCGGAGCCCGGGGAAGCGGCGGGAGAGCTCGAGTAAGGGAGGCGAAGCAAGCGCTCCTGAGCCTCCGTGATCGCCCTCGAGCAGGGACGCGCGGAAGGCTCGCGGGCAGGCACGAGCACCGTCGAGAGCGAGGCCAGGCACGCGCGGTGGCGCCGCGAACGGGGGAACCATGAGACCCTTCGAGCTGGTGGAACACACCTCGGACGTGGGCATACGCGCCCGGGGAGGCAGCCTGGGCGAGGCGTTCGGGAACTGTGCCCTGGGCATGATGTCCCTCATGCTGGACCCGGGGAAGGTGCGGCACGAGAGAAGGGTGAGGATAGAAGCGGAGGCGGAAGACCCCGAGGCGCTCCTGGTGGCCTGGCTTTCCGAGATACTGTTCAGGGTGGAAGCGGAGGGCTTCGCCTTCGCGCGGTTCGAGGACGTTGAGCCGGGGGAAGGGAAAGTCGCGGGGTGGGGGTGGGGGGAGCCCCTGGACCCCGAAAGGCACGACCTCAGGATAGAGGTGAAGGCCCCCACCTACCACGGGCTGGAGCTGAGGGAGGAGAACGGGGTTTGGGTGGCGCAGGTGATCTTCGACGTGTGAGAGCGCCGCGGCGAGGCGACCTGACGAAGGGGCGGAGAAGATGGCATTTCTCGAATACCTGAAGGAATTGGATGAATTTACCTGGGAGATCCCGCGCGAAGCCCAGGAGGGCATGCGCGTCCCCGGGATCGTCTTCGCGGACCGCGCCCTGCTGGAGAAAGCGGACGCGGACAACGCGCTCCAGCAGGTGGCCAACGTGGCCTGCCTGCCGGGCATCGTGAGGGCCTCCCTGGCCATGCCGGACATCCATTGGGGGTACGGGTTTCCCATCGGGGGCGTGGCGGCGACGGACGCGGAAGAGGGAGTGGTCTCCCCAGGTGGCGTGGGCTACGACATCTCCTGCGGGGTACGACTGATCAAGACCACGCTCTCCTACCGCGAGGCGGCGGGGAAGATGCAAGAGGTGCTCGACCTGCTGGAGGCGGGGGTCCCCAAAGGGTTGGGGACGAAGGGGAGGCTGCGCATCGAGCGCAGGGAGATGGAGCGCATGATGGCGAAGGGGGCCAGGGAGCTGGTGGCCCGCGGCATAGGCTGGGAGGAAGACCTGGAGGCCATGGAGGAAGAGGGATGCTACCCCGGGGCGGATCCCTCGCGGGTGAGCGAAAAGGCCTATGCGCGCGGGCGGGATCAGGTGGGCACCCTGGGAGCTGGAAACCATTTTTTGGAAATACAGGTCGTGGATGAGGTCTATCCTCTCGCGGAGCGACTCGGTCTCTTCCCCGATCAGGTGGTGGTGATGGTGCACTCGGGATCCCGCGGGATGGGTCATCAGATCTGCACCGACTACATCCAGCTCATGGGTTCCTCGCTCGCCCGGTACGGCTACCGCCTGCCGGACCGACAGCTGGTCTGCGCCCCCGTGGATTCCCGCGAGGGAAGTGACTACCTGGCGGCCATGGCCTGCGCGGCAAACTTCGCCATGTGCAACCGCGAGGCCATCACCCACTGGGTCCGCGAATGCTTCGAACGTGCCTTTGGGGCAGGCGCGCGGTCGCTGGGAATGGAGGTGCTCTACGACGTATCGCACAACCTTGCGAAGATCGAGGAGCACGAGGTGGAGGGAAGTAAGAGGCGGTTGCTGGTGCACCGCAAGGGGGCCACTCGCGCTTTCCCGGCGAGCCGGCCCGAGGTGGCGGAGAGGTATTCCCGCACCGGACAGCCGGTGATAATCCCCGGGGACATGGGCAGTCACTCCTATGTGCTGGTGGGCACGGAGGAGGCGCTGCGTAAGAGCTTCGGCTCCACCTGCCACGGCGCCGGAAGACAGCTGAGCCGCAAGGCGGCGAAAAAGAAGGTGAGGGGGGAAGAGCTTAGACGCCGGCTGGAGGAGAGCGGGATAATGGTGCGCGCCGGGCACCCGGCAGGCCTGGCCGAGGAGGCGCCGGAGGCCTACAAGGACGTGCGCGAGGTGGTGGAGATATGCGAAGGAGCGGGGCTCTCGCGCAGGGTGGCCCGCACGCGGCCGGTGGCGGTGATGAAGGGTTGAGAGGCGCGGGAAGGCGCGCGGCGACCGGGGCGCTGGCGGCAGCGGCGGCGCTGGCGCTCGGCCTGGTCGCGGGCTGCGGGGGCGGCGGGGAGGCGCTGTCTCCGCGCGAGAGGTCCATGCGCAGCACCTACGAGGGTCGCTACCAGGTCAAAACACTGGAGGACGGGAAGACGCGGGGGGTGGGAGTCTTCGACCGCGGCTCCTTCCGCATCGTGGCGGAGGAGAACAACCAGGTGATCATCTATAACCGGGAGACGGAGGAGGGCTGGCTGATAAGGCTGGCGCAGAGGACCTACGAGCCCATAAGCCGCGAGGACGCCCTCTACCGCGCGGGGTTCATGCCGGACATCACCATGAAGGCCTACTTCGACCTCGAACAGTTCTGGGACGGCCTGGAGTTCCGCATGGACACCTCCGACGGCAGGTCTATCCGGGCGGGCGCCGGCGGACCCGAGGGCCTGCCCGATTTCTGGAGGGCGGAGCAGGGCGGCAGGGTTTTGAAGGAGATACGGTGGGAATACCGGCGCGTGGGAGAGGTATCCCCGGCCAACTTCCAGCTCCCCGAGGGATTGAACCCGCGCCCCCGGGGTTGAGGCGTCCAGGCGCACGACCGCGCGCCATCATCCCCCGGAACCCACATCTCCGGGGACGAAGCGCACGGAAGGGGAGCGGATGGAAGCCCGAGCCCCTGGGTCCCTGTAACGCGGGAGGAGCCGGCAGCGGATGCCGGGAACGAAAGGGCAAAGACTAAAGCCCGCCTCGGCGGCTATCAGTTTTTTCGATTGCGACCTCTGCCGGGACACAGGGAAAGAACGGGCTGATACCGAGGCCCGCCTCCCAGCGCTGTGGAGATGGACGCCGGAGAAAAACCCCGCCCGATTGTCACGAGGCATACAACATATGGGGTTGTAGAGGCTTAATTTCCACAACATATTGTTGAATGTGTGCATAAGGAGGCCGTCTCCGACATTGCGGCGCCGGGACCCGCAGGCGCCGCGGCCCGGCCGTCAGGGGGGTGGACTCGCCGCCCACCACCCCCCCGCCCCGGCTGATCCGGGAAGAACTCCTTGGTGTGAAAAGACGTGGGGAGAGAGCCAGGCTTTCCGGGCCAGGGCTTCGGACCTTCCTCTAGGGATATGCAGCCGAGGAGCCGAGCGAGATGGTCGACGGACGGCATCACCGGTAAGATCGCGCGAGACCACACCATGGCAGGGGGCATCTCGCCCCCGGGGAGTTGCTGGCCCCGCTAATGGAGTAAAGCGGGGGTGGAGCCCATGCGTCCGCGATGCAGAGAACCGGCATAAATCACATCTACAATTACGCGGGACCTCACCAGGGCCTCTGATACCACGCCCCCGCGGAGTCTACGGCAGAATGGTTCGAAGGCAGCAAGGATATGGTGTATGTGTCCACGATGCAGAGAACCGGCTCGGTTTCTTGTGCCCGGGCAAGCTTGGGGCTATAATTCTTTTCTGCGAGGGCCTATAGCTCAGTCGGTTAGAGCGCACGCCTGATAAGCGTGAGGTCACTGGTTCAAATCCAGTTAGGCCCACCAGCGATCAGGGCCCGGGGGCCGCAAGGCACCCGGGCTTTTCCTTCTGCCACCATTTGTCGTCGCTGCGGGGTAGTATCGAGCCGAAGGGTAATGTCTCTCTCCCGGACGCGGGCTTAGGCGATGCGCGGCCTGGCCCCCGGCGGCAGGGGCCGGAGAGGCCGGGTCCCGGAGGAAAAGCGGCGGGGGAAAAGAAGAATAGATAAGGGAGAGAAGGGCGAGACGAACGGGAGGAAGGGTTGTCTAAACAGCTCATCAAGGACCTTGAGCCGGGGGACGAGGTGAGGAGCGCCTTTGTGGTCACGCGCAAGGAGGTACGCAAGACGCGGGCGGGGGCGCCGTACCTGGCCCTGGAACTGGTCGACAAGAGCGGGCGCATAGAGGCCAGGATGTGGGACGGCGTCAACCGTTACAAGGACGCCTTCTCCGAGAAGGACTACGTGGCGGTGAGCGGCCGGGTGGAGAAATACCGCGACCAGCTGCAGGTGGTGGTGGACTCCCTTCGCCGGTGCAGCGATGACGAGGTGGACACGGCGGATTTCCTGCGCGTGGTGGAGACCGACCGCGCGGCCCTGGAGGGAGAGCTGCGGGCGGCCGCGGAGGAGGTGCGAGAGCCTCACCTGCGGGCACTGCTGCTCGCTTTCCTCAACGACGCGTCGTTCATGCGCAGGTTCACCGCCGCGCCTGCTGCCAAGAACTACCATCATCCATATCTGGGCGGGCTGCTCGAACACACCGCGACCACGGTGCGCATCTGCCGCCTGCTCTGCGACCTCTACCCCGATGTGGACCGCGACCTGCTGGTGTCCGCGGCCACCCTCCACGACATCGGCAAGATAGAGGAGCTGGACTTCGAGCGCGCCATCGACTACACCGACGCCGGCCGCTTCCTGGGACACCTCATGCTCTCGGACGAGATGATCCGGGAACGCATGGCCGGGATACCCGGGTTTCCTCCCGATCTCGCCATGCGGCTGCGGCACGCCGTCCTCAGCCATCACGGCGAGCTGGAATGGGGATCTCCCAAGCGACCCAAGACCCTGGAGGCGGTGGTGCTACACCACGTCGACAACCTCGACGCCAAGATCAACAGCTTCCGGGAGATCGTGAGCCGGGCGGGCGATTCCGATTCTCCGTGGACGGACATGAAGAACCTCTTCAAGCGTCCCCTATACGCGCCCAGGTCAATGAGCCAGGAGATGGAGCTGAACCTGGAGGAGGAGGTCCCCCGCTGACCCCCCGGCGGGCGCGGTGGTATCCGTGGCCTATGCGCGCGCCCGCCCATCCCCCGCCCCGCGTGAACGGAGGCGCCGCAGACCGTGGCTCACCCGCCCCGACCTCGACTCCAGGATCCGCGCGGCGGCATCGAGTCCCTTGCGAAGCAGGCGCAGCTCCTCCTCGTCCAGGGGATCGGCGCCGTATCTGACGCGCTCGAAGAGCTCCGTCTCGCGGGCGATGTCCAGCCCCGGCGCCAGCTCCCGCAGCGCGGCGGCGAACTCCTCCGCCGTCTGGCTCGGCGATCGCGAGATGCCCAGCCCTTCCACGCGCTGGAGAAAGCCCCGCATGGCCTCGATGCCGTCGGCGCCGCCGCGCAGGAAACGGGTCGCGGAGCGCTTTCTCCGGCGCGCCATCCCGGCACAGGGGAGGGCGGAGAGCAGCAGGGCGAGGATCAGGGGAGCCCACGGGGCCTCCCTCACCGAGTAAAGGAAGCCCGACGCGAGTGCCGATGCCCCGGAGACCAGGGCGGAGAAAAAGCCCTTTGCCGCGGACCGCAGGGCGGGAGGGAAAAGGGCGGAAAGGCTGCGTCCCACCCAGGAAAAGAACTCGCCGAAGACCCAGAGCCCGCCCGAGCCCTCGCCGGGATCGGGAAGGGAGAAGCTCGGGGTGGGCTCTCGCGTGACCCAGCCGATGCCCTCGAGGTAGATCTCCACCCAGGCATGGGCGTCGCGCAGGCGCACCTCGTAGAGCCCCGTGAAAGGATTGTATTCCCCGGTGGAATATCCGGTGACCACGCGAGCGGGGATGCCCGCGAGGCGGCAGAGCACCGCGTAGGCGCTGGCGAAGTGCTCGCAATAACCCGCCCCGGCGTCGAAGAGGAAGTGGTCCACGGCATCCCTGCCCCGGGGGAGCGGCGGAACGTCCAAGGAGTAGCGATAGTTCTCCCGCAGGTAGTCCTCTATGGCCAGAGCGCGCTGGAAGGGCCCGGCCCCGGCGGGCACGATCTCCCGCGCCAGCTCGACCACGCGCTCCGGGAGGGGCGGCAGCTCCAGGTAGGGGAGAGAGGCGCCCTCCGCCACCTCAGGGGTGGAGGCGGCCAGGCGGTCGCCGGGTGCGTTGTAACTGGAGATCACGCTGTACACCAGCCCCTGGTCGAGCTCGAAGGGGCTCTTGAGCCCCGAGGCGTCGCGGTAGATGAAGTCGGCGGGGAAATACACCGTGGCGGGCCGGAAGGCGGCGAAGACCACGCTGGGCTGCTCGCGCTCCACGTAGAAGGTCTGGATGACGGAACGGGAGCCCAGATGCGCTTCCGCCGGGGGATATTCTATCTCGAAGGGCTGCTCGGGGGTCCGCAGGCGTTCGGGCTCCTCCTCGGCTGCCAGCCAGGAATAGCCGTTGTAGGAGACGAAGGACATGCCTCTCCAGTACGCCGGTTCCGTGGAGCGCACCTTCATCACCAGGCCGTCGGCCAGCCTGCCCCGGACGCGCAGGTCCAGGTAGGGACTGAAGCCGAAATAGGCCTCGGGGTTCACCTGCACGGGGTTTTCGGGCGGCCTGAAGGGAAGCCCAGGATAGCCGGGGTTGGAGAAGGCGTAGGAGCCGGAGGAGGGAGCCGCGCGGCGCAGGGAGAAGGGCAGCGAGCGCAGGTAGCTGGCGTTGACGCGGGGCATGAAAGCCCCCACCGCCAGGCCGGCCAGGGCAATGGCGGCGGTCAGGGCCGAGAGCATGGCCAGCATGCCCTTGAGGGTGGGAGGACGGACGGCGGCACGCTGGGGCCGGGAGGAGAGGAGGCAAAGGCGCGAATGCTGGATGAAGTACAAAGCGGGGAGGGCCGCCGAGAGCCAGGCCAGGACCACCAGGCCGTAGGAGGCGGAGAGGGCGTAGGAGCCGGCCAGGGCCATGAGGATGAGCGAGCTCACCAGGGACAGCAACAGGTCCTTGGCGCGCGGCAGGTCGAAGCTGTGCAGCACCTGCACCCACACGAACAGCTCCGCGAGGGGGATACGGGGGTCGTACGGCTGGAGATAGACCTGGCGAAGAAAGGAGACCAGGGCTGCCAGGGTCAGGCCCATGATCACCAGCTTGACCGGGATGTTCGGCCGGTAGCGCCTCCACCAGCTGGAAACATATCCCAGGGTGAGGAGAGTGATGGAGAAAACCGATACCCGCGGCGAAGTCACCCCCTGCTGGGACAGGGCCACGAGGGAGATGCACACCGCCGCCCATACCGCTATGCGGAGCGGAAGGGAGTCCTCTACCTCGCGGGGGGCATTGAGTCTGCGAAGATAATCAAGGGCTCTTCCAGGCATTTCCTTATATCCTCACCTTTCCGGTAAAAGGACACGCTGTGGAGGCCGGCGAAAGGACGGCGGCTCAACGCCTCCAGGAGCTGGAGCGGCGAAGGACGGGGGAGGCGGTTTCTGCCGTCGGCGGCATGCGAGCCGGCATCTATGAGCACCAGCGACACGCGGCACATGGGGGGGAGGACATGCGCCAGGCCCTCGCGGTCCAGGTCCGCCGCGGGGGTGACGCAGCAGAGGAAACATCCGGGGGTGAGCTCGCGTCCCAGCAGCCTAGCCTGGTCCGCGAGTCCCGCGGCCCCCTGGGGCGTGAGGGCCGCGAGCCAGCGCAGGGCTTCCGGAAAGGTCCTCACCCGCAGGGTGTCAAGGGAGCCGTCGCGGGCGGCGGCCATGGCCACGGGATGCCCGGCATGGAGGGCGTAGCGCGCCACGCTGGCGGCGAGGCGAGCTGAGGAATCAAGGACCTCGCCGGCGGCTTCCGGCCCGCCCTCTGCCCGGTTGTCCACCAGGATGAGCAGGGGAGCTCCCGTCTCGTGCTCGAACTCCCGCACCACCAGCTCACCGCGGCGCGCCGTGGTCCTCCAGTGCACGTGGCGCAGGGGATCGCCGGCGCGGTATTCCCGCACCCCGTAGAACTCGGAGCCGCCGCCCTTGCTGGAAACCTCCTGCAGGGTCCTCTGGGGGTAGAGGAAGGAGTCCACGAGGGGGAGGCTCCCCAGCTCCACGTAGCCGGGCAGCACGGTAAGACACGAAGACACCCGAGCCCTTGCCGCATGCCGCGACAGGCCGATTATGCCCTCGGAATAGAAATAGGCAGGCCAGTCCCGGTAGATGCCGCGCCGCAGTCCCCCCCGCTGGTAGGTTATGGTAACCGTCTCGCCACCCCCGATGCGCGGCACCAGGAAAGCAGCCCTACCGCCGGACTCGGAGGGGGAAGGGCCGCGCGGAGGAGAGGGGTCGCGCAGGTATTCCGCCAGGGACTTGCCCGGCGCGCGCAGCCTCGGCTTGCGCCTGGGGTGCCCGGCGCGGGGATCCTCGTCGATGACCTCCAGAAGGTGGCGGGAGAGGCGGCCGCGGTTACGCACCTCGAGGGTCACCCCCAGCAGAGAGCCCTCCACCACCTCCGAAAGGTGGGCGCGCTGCAGGGAGAGGTTCCTCACCTGCAGCGCCGACGCCGCCCAGGAGACCAGGAGGGCGGCGAGGAGAAGCCCCGCCAGCCAGAACATCCAGCCCGACTGGGAGTTGACCCCGATGAGCACCATGGTGAGGGAGAGGGCCATCACCAGCAGGGAGCGGGAGAAGAACAAGGCGACCTCCTAGACCACGGGGACCGGGATGCGCTCCACGAGGCGGAGGACCAACTCTCGCGCGTCCTCGGGGCCCAGGGAACGGGAAGCGGGGATGACGCGGTGCGCGAGCACCGGCATCGCCAGCGCCTTGACGTCGTCGGGGACGACGAAATCCCTGCCGGAGAGGAAAGCGCGGGCCTGTGCAGCCCGCATCAGGAAGACGGAGCCCCGCGGGCTGGCCCCGAGGACCAAGCCGCCGTCCTCGCGCGTGGCGCGCACCAGGCTGACGGCATATGAGAGGACGTCCGGGTCCACGCGCACGGAGCGCGCGGCGCGCTGGAGGCGGGGGAGCTCCTCCGCCTGCAGTACCGGGCGCAGGCCGGACACCGGGTGCTCCTCCAGCTGGCCGGCCACCACCGCGCGCTCCGTCTCCTCCGTGGGATAGCCCAGAGTCAGGCTCATGCAGAAGCGGTCGAGCTGGCCCTCGGGGAGGGGGTAGGTGCCATGGTATTCGACCGGGTTCTGGGTGGCGATGACGAAAAAGGGGCGGGGCAGCGGGTAGGCGACCCCGTCCGCCGTGACCTGGCCCTCGTCCATGGCCTCGAGGAGGCTGGACTGCGTGCGCGGGGTGGCGCGGTTTATCTCGTCCGCCAGCACCACGTTGGCGAAGATGGGGCCGGGGCGGAACTCGAACTCCGAAGTCTTCTGGTTGAACACCGCGGTCCCCGTTATATCCGAGGGCAGGAGGTCGGGCGTGAACTGTATGCGGCGGTAGGTGCCGGAGACGGAGAGCGCCAGGGAGCGGGCGAGCATGGTCTTGCCCACCCCCGGGACGTCCTCGATCAGCAGGTGGCCTCCGCTGAGCAGGGCGATAACCGCCAGGTCCACCTGTGCATCCTTGCCCAGTATCACCCGGCGGATGTTCTCCGCCAGCGCGGCGGCACGCGCCACCAGGCCTTCTTCCTCGCCGCTGAACGTCATCGCCCCTCCCGCTCCGCGAGACAACGACTCACAACTCTATATATCGAGCATATTGCGCCGCATGTTAACAGACAACGACGCCCGTCATGTCGCGGGGGGAAGCAGGTCCGGGGTTTCCCGGGTCCGGAAGGGACAGGAGCCCCGTCATCTGGGGTAAAATGCGTGTTGAGAGGAAAGGGAGGGCGCCGAGGAGGAGCACGGTGGCGGAGGACGCATACGCCTCCCCGTTCTTTCAGCGGGAGAGGCTGGCCTTACCCCCAGGCGGACCGCGCCTGGGCGCGGAAGGGGCGCTGGTGGAGCTGGCCGGCAGGGACAGCGTGGCGGCGGCAGCGGCGCTGGCGCGCGAGGGGCGGCTGCACAGGATACTCCCGGTGATAGCCTATACCGGCACGGAGTTCGGCGAGATGTCCTCCCTGGCGCGTGCCGAGGAGAGGATGCGCCGGGCGCTCGCTCCCTTCGGTGTGGAGGTCTTGGAGGCGGCGGTGGTGGGCTCGCCCCTGTGGTGGCGTGCGGTGGTGGGCCGGCCCAACACCGTGCTCGCGAGGCGCTACGGTCCCTGGCACATCTGCGTTGGATGCCACATGTACCTGCACGCCTGCCGCGTTCCCGCCGCCTGGAGCACGGGGGCGGCGCGCCTGGTGGCAGGGGAGAGGCTGAGGCACGGCGGCAGGGTGAAAGTCAACCAGACCGGTGAGGCGGTGGAGGCATACCGGCGCGTCCTGGGGACGTGCGGCGTAGAGCTGGAGCTTCCCCTGCTGCGCCTGGACGATGAGGAGGCCATCGTCTCGCTGGCCGGCGACTGGCGCGAGGGGGAAGAACAGCCCGAATGCGTCATGGCCGGCAACTACCGGCGCATGGACGGGAGCGCGGACCTCGATCCAGCCGCCCTCCGGGCATATCTCGAGGAATACCTGGTTCCGGTCACCCTGCGCATCCTCGATGAACTCAAGGAGGGCGGGACTGCGGACTACGAGGAGGCGGTGAGGGAGGTCCTGCGCGGGTGAGGCGGGGCGGCTGCGACAGTGGAAAGGCGGAACAGGAGAGCGAGGAATATCCATATATTTACATAGAACCGGCGGGGTCGCCGGCGCGCGTCCGGCCGGTATGGAAGGTCCGCCGAGGTAGCACCGTCCGGTGGTTGATCGCGCCCGCCCGGCTGCGGCATCCGCCGCGCGGCTGCGGGCGGAGAGAAGCCCGCGGAAGGAGGTCGGGGCATGAAGGCGCTGTTGTTGGTGCTGGACGGGCTGGCGGACATCTCCCACCCAGAGCTTGGTTGGAGGACGCCGCTGCAGGCCGCCGAGACCCCCTGCCTGGACCGCCTGGCGAGCGAGGGCTGCAGCGCCCTCATGTACCCCCTGCGGCCGGGCATCTGCCCCTCCAGCGAGGTGGCGCACTGGGCGATGTTCGGCTACAAGCCGGAGGAGTTCCCGGGGCGCGCTTATTTCCATGCCCTGGCGGCGGGGCTCCCGTTCGCGACGGGCGATGCCCTCTACATGTTCAACCTGGTGCGGGTGGAGAGGCGCAAGGGCGGCACTTACGTGATAGACGGCGAGGAATCCTCCCTTGCCGAGGCCTGCGAGGCCCTGGCGGACGAGCTGTGCGGCGCCGCCCCCGAGGGGCTTGAGGTGTTCTACATGGGGGGCATCGAATTCCTGGCGGTGGTTAGGGGAGGGTCCTCCCGCGTGATGCCCACCGACCCCTTCATCCACGCCTTCCCGGTGGAGGAGATGCGCGCCGCGCCCGGCTGGGAGGAGGACGAGGAGACGGCATGGACTCTGGCCCTGCTGAGGGAGTACGCGGGCAGGGCGGAGGAGATCGCCGCCGCATGGAGAGACCCGTGCAGCTGCGCGCTCGGGGTCATCGAGAAGTGGCCTTCGCGCGCACGGGAGGTGGAGGCCTTCGAGGAGCGGCACGGCCTGAGGGCGGCGGGGGTGGTCTCAACGCCCTGTTTCGCGGGCATGTGCGAGGCCCTTTCCATGAGGGTGGTGAGGAAGGGAGCGCCAGAACCCGAGGCGGACCTGGGGGCGAAGCTGGCTGCGGCGGAGGAACTGCTGCGAGACGACCGGGAGTTCGTCTTCGTGCACACCAAGCACGCCGATGAGGCGGCGCACCGCGGCGATCCCGCCGCGAAGGCGGAGGTGATCGAGGCCATGGACCGCGCCCTGGCGGCGGGGCGGTTGTGGGATGACCCCGGGATCCTCGCGGTGATCACCGCCGACCATTCCACCCCCACCACCCGTGACGGCAGGGTGATCCACGGCGGTGACGCAGTCCCCGCCCTCTTCCACGGGGTCACGGTGAGGAGAGACGCCCTGGAACGTTTCGATGAGGTGGCGGCGGCGGGGGGCGGCATGGGGCAGCTGAGGGGGGCGGACCTCATGCCCCTGGTCCTTTACCTTGCCAGAAGGGCACGCTATTTCACCGGCTGAGGCGAGTCGTCCGCGGGGACAGAAGAAAAAAGCCGATTCGCACCGCTGCGTGGTCATGGGTGCAAGGCGCGAGCGACCGGTAGATGGGGAGGGAAAGAAAAGGGCACCCATCGGGTGCCATCTCTTCCTCCCGGGCCCCGCCGGCCTTCGACCCGGGAGATTCCGGCCTGTCCCCAACCGCGGCCCGGCGCATTACCCCCACGCCTATATACCCGCGGTGGGAAGGAGATAAACCTCCCCATGAGAGGGTCGCCGCCTGCGGCGGCGAAACGAAGAGGCAGGTGAGTCGTTCACGAGGCCGGCGGACGGGGCAAGGGGGTCGGGAGCCTCGCCCTTCGCCCTGCATCGACGGCCCGGCCTCACCGGACCCGCGGGGACGGACACGCAGGAGAGGGGAAAAGGCTGGTCGCCGCCGTCCCCCGCGTGGCCTAACATATTCACATTGGGAAGAGCCGCCGGGGCGGGGGTTCGCGGCGGCAGAGGGAGCGGCGTCTAGGCGGAGGCACGGGAGGAGAAGATGCGCGAGAGGGAACTGGTGCTCGAGGTGGAGGGCGTGACGTTGCGGGGGACGGTGTTGGTCCCGGAGGGGGGCGGCTGGCCGCTCGTCGTGCTCTGCCACGGCATACCCAGCGGGGAGCCGGTGTCGGGAGACCCGGGATATCCCGCCCTGGCGGCCAGGTTCGCCTCCGAGGGTTGCGCGGCGGCGTATTTCAATTTCCGGGGGACAGGCATCTCCGGCGGCGACTTCTCCCTCGGAGGCTGGGCCCTTGACCTGGAGGCTCTGCTCGACGAGGCGGGCGAGGCGCGAGGACCTTTCCGGGGATGCGACCCGGAGCGCATGGCCCTGGTGGGCTTCAGCGGCGGGGGGGCGGTGAGCATCATCTGCGCCGCCCGCCGCGGGGGACTCGCGGGGGTGGCGGCCATCTCGTCCCCCGCTGATTTCTCGCGCCTCCTACCCCGGGAGGGCATGGCGGCCTTCATCGCCCGCGCGCGGGAGATAGGCATCATCCGCGACCCCGCCTTCCCGGCCAGCGAGGAGGCATACTACCGGGAGATGCTCGCTTACAGCCCCGCAGCGGTGATTGGCGAGGTGTCGCCGACCCCCCTGCTCATCGTGCACGGGGACGCCGACGACATGGTGCCCGTGGAGGAGGCGTACCGCCTCTACGAGGCCGCGCGCGAACCCAAGGAGCTCTTCATCGTGGAGGGCGGCGGCCACAAACTGAGGCTGCATGCGGCGGCCATGGACAGAGCGGTGTCGTGGGTGCTGGACCGCCTGCAGGGCTGACGCCCCGGCGCGCGGTCCCGCCGCGGGCCGGAGGCGCCGCCGGGGTGGGGTCCGGGAGGAGATAAGGGGCGGCGAGCACCGCTACCCGCGTGCCTACATGCGCTCCGGCGCGGAGACGCCCAGCAGCGCCAGCCCGTTCCGCAGCACCTGCAGCACGCAGCGGCAGAGGAATAGGCGGGCGGAGGTGAGGTCGGCATCGTCTCCGATCACGCGGTGACGGTTGTAGAAGACATGGAAGGCGGCCGCCAGCTCCTCCAGGTAGCGGGTGAGGCGGTGCGGCGCCCGCGCCAGGGCAGCATCGCGGACCAGCTCCTCGAACTCGAAGAGCTTCATGGCCAGGTCCCACTCTTCCTCGGAATCCAGCAGGCGCAGGACCTCCAGTCCGGGTATGTCCCCGGAGAGCTCTACCCCGCGCCCCTCGCCGTAGCGCAGGATGCTGCAGATGCGCGCGTGGGCGTACTGCACGTAATAGACCGGGTTCTCCATGCTCTGCTCCACCGCGAGCTGGATATCGAAGTCCAGGGCGGTGTCCTGGCTGCGGGTTAAGAAGAGATAGCGGGCGGCATCCCTGCCAACTTCTTCCAGCAGCTCGTCGAAGGTCACCATCTCCCCTGTGCGCTTGGACATGCGCACGGGTTCACCTCCGCGCTTGAGGTTCACCAGCTGGCCGAGGATGACCTCCAGGCGATCCGGGTATCCGCTGGCTTCCATGGCTGCCTGCATGCGGCGCACGTATCCGTGGTGGTCCGCCCCCCAGATGTTGATGAGCCGGTCGTAGCCGCGCTCCATCTTGTTGAGGTGGTAGGCGATATCGGCGGCGAAATAGGTGGGCGCGCCGTTGCTGCGCACCAGCACCCGGTCCTTGTCGTCCCCGAAGCGGGAGGTGGCCATCCATACCGCCCCGTCGCGCTCGTAGGCGAGCCCCCGCTCCAGCAGCCCCGCGACCACCTCGCGTACCGCCCCGCCGCGCTGCAGCTCCCGCTCGCTGAACCAGATATCGAAGTGCACCCCGAAAGCGTCCATACTCCTCCGGATATGCTGCAGGGCGATGCCGTAGGCACGCTCCCCCAGCTCCTCGCGCCGTTCCCCCGGAGGCGCGTCCGCGAGCCGCCCGCCGTCCTCTTCCATTATCTGCCTGGCGATGTCCACCACGTAGGAGCCCTGGTAGCCCTCGGCGGGGAACTCGCAGGGCCGGCCCACCAGCTCGAGATAGCGCGCCTCCACGGAGGCGGCGAAGACCTCCATTTGGGTGCCGAAATCGTTGAGATAGAACTCGCGGTCCACCTGGAAGCCGACCGCCTCCAGTAGGTTGCACAGGGCGTCGCCCAGGGCCGCCCAGCGGCCGTGTCCCACGTGCAGAGGGCCCACGGGATTGGCGGACACGAACTCTACGTTCATGCGCGCGCCTGCGCCGAAGTCCCAGCGGCCGTAGGCTTCCCCCTCGCCGGCGACCCGCGCCAACTCGGAGAGCACGCGGTCGCGGTCGAGGGCGAGGTTGATGAAGCCGGGACCCGCGACCTCGACCCCGCGCAGCACGGCGCCGGCGGGAGGGCAGGCCCTCTCGCTCAGCAGGCGCGCCAGCACCTCGGCCACCTCCCGCGGCCTGCGTCCCTCGGCGCCGGCGAGGACCAGGGCCGCGTTGGTGGCCCAGTCCCCGTGGGCCTTGTGGCGGGGGCGCTCGAGGACGAAATCCGGCGTCTCCGGCGTGGAGATCTCGCCCCGCGACCTCGCTTCCTCTATGGCCCCGACTATAAGCCCGCGCAGTTCCCTGGCGATCACGTCTTCCTCCCGTCTCTCCGCCGCCGGTGGGCGGGAGGCGCTATCCGGTGCACCCCGCGACCTCCGGGGGTTAATTGTACACGAAACGGAGGTCGTGGCCCCAGGCCGGGAGCGAGGAAGGGCCCCGCAAGCCGGAGCCCATACACGGAGCGAGGCCACGGCCCCGGGGAAAGGGCCGGGAAGGTCGCTAAAAGGCGCGAGAGGGCTTTTCCTCCAGCACCGCCGTGGTCTCCCGCTTCTCCTTGCCGCGGTAATAGGTGATGGCGACGGAGTCGCCCACCTTGCGCCTGCGTATCTCCAGCATCACCTGGTCCATGGAATCCACGGGGGAGCCGTCGATGGCCACGATGATGTCCCCGGCCTGCAGCCCTGCCTTCTCCGCCGGTGTCCCGGAGATCACCCTGCGCACGATGGCCCCCTTCTCCACCGGGAGGTCGTAGCTCCTGGCGGTCTCGGGGTCGAGGGTGCTGCCGTTGAACCCCAGCCAGGGATGCACGGCGACCCCATTCTCTATGAGCTGCTCGATGACCGGCTTGGCGTTGTCGATGGCGATGGCGAAGCCGAGGCCGTCGTAGCCCCCGCTCTGGGAGTAGATGGCGGTGTTGATGCCGATGACCTCTCCCACGCTGTTGCAGAGGGGGCCGCCGGAGTTGCCGGGGTTGATGGCGGCGTCGGTCTGGATGACGTCCAGGAGGGGGGCGGCGTCGGGGACGTAGATGTTGCGGTTGAGGGCGCTGATGATGCCGCTGGTCACGCTGCCCTCGAACCCCTCCGGGCTGCCCACGGCCACCGCCAGCTCCCCGGGGACGAGGTCCGAAGAGGTACCCAGGGTGACGGGGGGCAGGTCGGACTCGTCGATACGGATCACCGCGATATCCGTCTCCGGGTCGGTCCCCACTACCTTGGCGTCGTGGACGGACCCGTCGCGCAGGGAGACCTTGATGTTGGAGGCGTTCTCCACCACATGGTTATTAGTGATGATATAGCCGTCGGAACGGTAGATAAACCCGGAACCTATACCCTTGCCGAGGATGCCGTACTGCACCTCGATGTTCACCACCGAGGGGAGGACCCTGGCGGCCACCTCCACCACCGCCTCCTGTCCCGCCTTCACCACGCGCTCCTCCACCGTCTTCACTTCCTGCACGCTCCCCTTCCCCTTGTTCCCCAGCACGTCCACGGGGTTGGCGCCGAAAAAGAGTGGGAGCGCGAACACCGTGGCCGCCGCGGCGGCCACCGCCGCCACTGCTGCCAGAGCGACCGTCCTCCAGCCTACGCCCCGGGAGCGCGGGGGTGGCGCAAGGGGCGGCTCGGGCGGTATCTGAGGCAGCGGAGGTGCCGCCGGGGGGATGCCTTGGTCATCGGTCATATTCATCACCTCTGAATTCGTTCGGGGCGGCCTGCTTGCCGCCCACGGTCGGCGGTCATCCGGTCACGGATGGTATGGCCGTGAGAACAGTGTGGGCGAAGGCGGGCGGCGCCGTCAACGTCGGAGACCGTATCCCGAGGGGGCGATGCCGCGCCGGCGCGGACGGCGCCGCGGGAGTATATGGAAGGGAGGCCTCCGCCCCCCGTGTCTGCCCGAACGCCTCCGGGGGGCGGCATCATGGTCCACACGGGACCCAGGCACCGCCTCGAGAACGGGCCCCTTTCCCCAACGGCAACGGCAGGCGCCTTCGGCCTTCGGTCCCGACGAGAGGGGCGTCCCCCGGGCCCGCCGACACCGGAGAAGATCGCCACGGTCCCTCCTTGACTTTGTCGCGTATTCGCTCACACTTTACGGAGAAGAACCCATTGGTAAACGACGTCGAGCGCGGGCGGGAGGTTCCATGCGGGCCCCGCGGCGGCAGGGGAAAGAGGCACGGGCGGAGAAGTCTTTTGGGACGGAGGTGATGTCCTTGGACAGGCAGCGGGAGAACGAAGAGAGAGAGGCCGCCGCGGGACCGGCGGAGATGGAAGAGGTTCCCAGGCGAACGCCTCGTCCGCCGGATACCAGGGTGGAGAAGGCGCGCCGCAAGGTAAGCCTGGTGGCGGCCATCGTGGTGAACGTGGTGACCCTGATCACCCTGGCCATCATCCTTTTGGCGGTGCTCTTGCCCGGATACCGCAGGTCCTTCACGGTGGCGAGGGCGGTGGAGGGCGCGGAAGAGGTGTTCATCATGGTGCGCACCACGGAAGCCATGATGCGGGAGAAGAACACCGACTTTCTGCGTGCTCAGGACGGCTTGAGAAACGTTCTGCAGGAGGAGGTGGGCAAGGGGGACACGGTGTGGGCTTACGTGCGCGACGCCTACCCCGACCGCAAGTGGATAGAGGACAACCTGCCCGAGGGCATGGTGAGCTGGCTGCGTGAACTCTACCCCAAACCCGAGGTCGTCGAGAACGCGGGGAAAGCCGCGGAAAACGGCGCCTCGCAGGATGTCGAGAAACAGGGCACGGAGGTGAACAAGCCTTGAGATGATGGTCGCCAACCTGCTCCTGGACGCCCTGCGCGACCTCTGGGAAGGTTTCGTCACCAGGCTCCCCTCCCTGGTGACGGGACTGGTGATATTCCTCGTCTTCTATCTGCTGGCGCGGGGGGTGCGCTTTTTCATCGCGCGTTCCCTGCGGCGCGTGAAGGCCTCGGAGCACGCGGCGAGGCTGGTGTCTCGCCTGGGGTTCATAGCCACGGTGATCGTCGGCGGCCTGGTGGGCCTGGGGGTGATGGGGGTCAACGCCGGCGCCCTGGTGGCATCCCTCGGCCTGGTCAGCGTGGGCATAGGCTTCGCCCTCAAGGACGTGGTGGAGAACTTCCTCGCCGGCATCATCCTCATCCTGCAGAGGCCTTTCGTGGTGGGGGACGTGGTGCGCTTCGGCGAGGTCGAGGGAACGGTGGAGGATGTGAGGGTCAGGGACACCCTTATCCGCACCTACGACGGGCGCCAGGTGTTCGTGCCCAACGCGAACATCTTCCGCACGGCGGTGATCAACAACAACCGCAACCGCAGGAGGCGGCTGGACTTCGCGGTGAGCATCGCCTACCCGGAGGATATCGCCTGTGCCCTCTCCGTGGCGTCCGAAGCCCTGGCGGGCCTGGAGGAAGCCCTTCCGGATCCCGCGCCGCTGGTGGTGGCGGAGGCGCTGGCCGAGAGTTCCGTGGCGCTGAGGGCCTATTTCTGGGTGGATCCGGAGTGCGTGAGCATCCTGGAGGTGAGGTCAAGGGCCATCGCGGCGGTGAAGCGCGCTCTGCAGGAGGCGGGCATAGAGATACCGTACCCGGTGCTCACGGTGAGGAGCGGGGAAAAGCCCTGAACCACGCCGGGATATTCCGCCCGCGTCAGCCGGATCGCCCGGCTGCACCCCACACGCCCGACCTAGGGCATACGCAGGGAAGACCTTGCCGGTCGGGCTCGCGGCAGTGATGCCCGCCCTTCCCACGGCCCCATGCGGGATAAGGGCCGGGTCCGCCCGGAGCCGGCATACCCCAAGCCCCCGGGCCCGTAAGCGGAAAAGGTTGAACCGCTCGCGGGAACCCCGGCCGGCCCCGTCCTCGGGGGTCCGGGCACCCGGTGCACCTAGCCGAGGGCGATGCCCAGGCGGCGCGCCAGCTCCAGGGCTCCGCGCCTCTCCTCCCCCGTGAGCCTGCGGTCCAGCTCCGGGAAGAGGGCGGCGCGGTATTCCGGACGGTACTGGAACATGAGGTTGAAGTAGGTGCCGGGGATGTTCTCGGCCACCCAGGCCATGATCCTCGCCGTGCAGCATTCCAGGTGCCCGGGGAGCAGGAGCTGCCTGAGCATCACCTCCCCCTGGCGGTGGGCGAGGAGGAAGTTGCGGCTCACCACCTCGAAGTAGCCTTCCACATCGGAGTAGCGGGCGGCGCAGGCGTCGTTTCCGTAGCGGAAATCGGCGAGGTAGATGTCCACCGCCCCCTCGAGGAGGAGCATGGCCTCACGGGAGGTGTACATGTTCGAGTTCCACACCATGGGCAGGAACTTTCCCTCCTCCCCCAGGCGGACGATGGTGTCCAGGATGGTGTGGAGATGGGGGTCGGGGTTGCCTCCCACGAAGTTGGCATTGCGCGACCCCTGGCGAAGGCCCTCCCGCAGGCCGCGGGCCAGGAGGTCGGGGTCGGCGGGGCTGCCGGTGCGAGCGTCCATGGCGATGTCCCAGTTCTGGCAATAGACGCACCGGAAGGTGCATCCCGAGAAGAAGATGGTGTGAGAGGGGACGAGCTCCGGCTCTTCTCCGAAATGGAGAAACATGGAAGCGACGCGGGACTCGGCGCCGACACCGCAGTAGCCGCGCTCCCCGGCGGCGCGGTCCGCCCCACAGCGGCGTTCGCACATGTGGCAGGAAGACAACATGCGTCGGGCCAGCAGGGCCTTCAGCTCCAGGAGGGAAGGACCGTCTGCGGCGGGGGGCTCTTCCCCGCTCGCGGACAGGTCGCGGAAGTTCTCCATGGCCGACGCGTGCAGCGACCACAGCTCCTCCGCGGGCCTTCCCTCGAGGTCATCCGCTCCCGCGGGCACGCGGGAGGCCAGCCAGTGGCGGGCCGGCCGCCTCCTTTTCAGGACCGAGAGATAGTAATCCAGCATCCGCGGTCACCAGGTCAACTTTATGACAGCGGGCGGGGGAGGGCAACACGGCGGGAACGCCCCACGCCTCCCCCGTCCCCTCCATTCCGAGACCGGCGCAGCGCCGGGGTTCACGGCTGAAAACCCGTGGGACCGCACCAACCCTCTTTTCGGGCACGCGCGGTTTGCCGGGAAGAAAAAGCGGCCGCATGATCAGTTAAGGCCGAAGAGCGCCCGCCGAGACAACGGCGCATAGGTCATCGGAGACACGCCGTTCCTCAGGGCTGGGCAAAGGCCAAACATTGCGCCCCCGGCATTCCTCGACAAGGGCGTGGCAGCGGACGCCCTCATCGTCAGGCCGAAGAGCGCCCGCCGAGACAACGGCGCACCGGTCGTCGGCGAGAGGACACGCCCTCGAGTCAGGTGAAGATGAAACATTGCGCCCCCGGCATTCCGCGACAAGGGCGCGGCAGCGGACGCCCCCTCTTCTTCGCGTGTCCGACGACGCGCTTTTGAAAACCAGCCCTCGAGGTAGTAGAGTAGGGGGTGATCCCATGGCGGATTATGGTAAATTATGCTAGTCAGGTGGTCTTGCCGCGTGGCGGTGTTGAGGGAGGAACGTTGCTGGCCTGGGTGATGATCCTCGGTATGGTCTCGGTGGTCAACGTGACCCTGGTGGGGGCCACCGCCTCCCTGGCCGGGAGCATACCGGACAGCTCTTTTCTGGTCATCCTCTCGCGCTACCTGAAGCGAAGAACCGAGCCTCCCCAGGCCCTGCTATATCCGGTGGAGGCGGCCTCCCGGCTCGAGCGCATGCGCCGCAGGGTGTCCGTTGCCGCCGGAGGGATGGCCGCGATCGCGGTAGGGATTTCCCTGTGGGCGCTGGCCGCGGGATGGGGCCCGGTAGCGGCGGCAGCGGTGACCCTCTGGGTGACGGCCGCCAACGCCGCCTTTCTCGCCGTGCCCCTCGGTGTCTGGAGGAGGAGGGCGGCGAGGATGCCGGAGGAGGCCGTGGAGGAGGCCGCGAATAAGGCGCAGCGGGCCGGTTGATCCGGAAACCGGGAACGGGAAGACACGGCGAGAGGGACGCCGCCAAGGCCCTCGCCCGCCGGTCAGCCCTGCCGTTCTTCCCCTTGCGTCCTGCCCGCCATGACCCCCAGGATCTCCAAGAGGCGCGAAAGGTTCAGGGTGGCACCGTGCCCCGCCTTCCCCCGGAGGCGCCCGCCGCCGGGTTGGGTTAGAATTGAGATGCCGCCGTTGACGGCGGGAACGGAGCTGGAAGCGGAGGCCGGATTGCTGGACGGAGAATATCTAGAGGCCCAGAGGCTCTCCCTGCGCATCGCCGCGGAACTGGGGCCGCCGCTGTTCTATGCCGAGAGGCGCGAGGAAGTGGAGAGGTCCCGGGAGAGCTTCGGGCAAGATCCCCTGGTGGGCGCGGCCCTCGCCATCGTGGAGGACAGGGGCGACATCCTGGGGCACGGCCTGTCCCACGTGCGTAAGGTAGCGGTGGACGCGGGGGCGCTGGTGCTCATAGACATGGACAGGGGGGCGGGGGAGGAGCGCATCAACAGAGCCGTTCTCCTGGCCCATTTGGCGGGAGTGCTGCACGACATCAGGCGCGAACAGCCGGAACACGCCCAGCGGGGGGCGGAGGAGGCGGAGAGGATTCTGGGCGGTTTCGACCTGGCGGCGGGAGAGCGCACGGCGATCGTGCAGGCCATCCGCAACCACGAGGCCTTCAAGCCCGCCACGCCCCTGGAGGACGCCTCCCTGCAGATACTCTCGGACGCCCTCTACGACGCGGACAAGTTCCGCTGGGGCCCCGACAACTTTACGGAGACGGTGTGGATGATGGCGGCGCCCCACCGCATACCCCTCGCCCTCCTCCTCGAACACTTCGAGACCAGCATGCGAGGGATAGCGAGGATCAGCGAGACCTTCCGCACCCCCACGGGGCGCCTCTACGGGCCGGATTTCATCGCCCGGGGCCTGCGCATCGGGGAGAGGCTGTACGGAGAACTCACCGGAAAGACGATATAGATGGGGAGAGAGGAAGGCGGTGCCGCCCCGGAACGGCCGGGAGCCGCGCGGGGGGCGGGGAAGGGATGAGGTAGATGTTCGCGGCTGTAGACGAGGTAAGACAGAGGCTGGCGGAGCAGAAGTACATCTGCAGCAAGGAGATCGCCACCGCGGTTTTCCTGGCGGAGAAGCTGGGCAAGCCCATCCTGGTGGAGGGCCCGGCGGGGGTGGGCAAGACGGACCTGGGGAAGGTCACCGCTGCTGCCCTGGGGCGCGAGTTCATCCGCCTGCAGTGTTACGAGGGGCTGGATGAGGCGAAATCCCTCTACGAGTGGGAGTATTCCAAGCAGCTCCTCTACACCCAGATCCTCAAGGACGTGCTGGCGGAGGAGCTGGCGGGGGCCCGGAACCTCGCCGAGGCGGTGGAGCGAGTCGCCCGCCAGGACGAGGTGTTCTTCTCGAGGAAGTTCATCGTGCCCCGGCCGCTGCTGCGGGCCATAACCAGCGAGGAGCCGGCGCTCCTGCTCATAGACGAGGTAGACAAATCGGACCCGGAGTTCGAGGCTTTCCTGCTGGAGATGCTCTCCGATTTCCAGGTGAGCATCCCGGAGCTGGGGACCATAAGCGCCCGCCATATACCCATGGTCGTGCTCACCAGCAACAACGCGCGCGAACTCAGCGACGCCCTCAAGAGGCGCTGCCTGCACCTCTACATCGATTTCCCCGACCGGGAGCAGGAACTGGAGATCGTGCGCCTGAAGGTGCCGGGGATAAGCGAGAGCCTGGCCTCCCAGGTGGTGGAGGTGGTGCAACGCCTGCGCAAGCTGGATATAAAGAAGACCCCCGGCATCAGCGAGACCCTGGACTGGGCGCGCGCCCTGGTGGTCCTCAACGCCGATTCCCTGGACCAGGACCTCATCCGGGACACCCTGAACATCGTCCTCAAGTACGAGAAGGACATCCAGAAGGCAAAGGAAAACCTGCGTCAGCTCGCGAGCGGAGCGGCCTGAGCGGAGAGGTCGCTTCGGTGGCGGACGGCGCCGCCTTGCTGCGGCGGACAAGGACAGGGATCCTCGCAAGAGACGCCCGAGGTGATTCCCGGCACGCCGGCGCGGATGCGGGAGCCCGGGAAACGGGGCCTGGAGCGCAGGCGGTCTTCCGTCCGCCCCGCGGGGGGATCCTTCCGGGATCGGAGGAAGGATTGGAAGAAAGGGTAGTGGAGTTCGTCAACGCCCTGCGGGGCCGCGGGGTCTCCGTCTCCACCGCCGGGGTTTGCGCAGGATAGGCCGTCTCCCGGCATTTACGAGAGGACGGCCTAGGGGATCGGAGGAAGGATTGGAAGAAAGGGTAGTGGAGTTCGTCAACGCCCTGCGGGGCCGCGGGGTCTCCGTCTCCACCGCCGAGAGCATCGATGCCCTGGGGGCCATGGCGGCGGTGGGCCTGGGTGACCCCGAGACCTTCAAGGCGGCACTGAAGGCGGCCACGGTGAAGCGCCAGCGTGACGCCCCCATCTTCGATGAGCTCTTCCCCCTCTATTTCTACGGGCTGGAGAGCGCCGGGGATGCCGAGAGCCTGGAGGAGGACCTGCAGGAGCGCCTGGAGGAGGCCATGCGGGCCTTCGGGCAGGGGCGCGAACTCAACCCCATGCTGCAGCTGGTGCTCACGGGCAGGGGCGGGGAATGGGAGTCCTTCATCCGCATGGCCGCGGGGGAGGTGGGGACGGCCCAGCTGGCCACGCGCATGCAGGTGGGCATGTATACACGACGGATCTTCGAGGCCATGGATTGGCAGGACATGGAAGATCAGCTTCACGAGCTGCTGGAACATCTGCGCGAGGAGGGGTGGTCCGAGGAAGACCTGCAGCGTCTGGAGGAAGCCTTCGAGGCGAACCGCGACGCCCTCCGCAAGCAGGTGCGGCGCTACGTGGAGAGGGAACAGGCGCGCAACGCCGAGCGGGCTCCGGGCACGGAGCGCCTTGAGAGGCTCATGGGCCGCCCCCTGGCCGGTCTTGACGAGTACGAATTGCAGCAGATGCGCAAGGCGGTGGATGTGCTGGCGCGCAAGCTGCGCAACCGCATAAACCTGCGCGAGAAGCGCACCAAGAGGGGGAAGGTGGACATCAAGGCCACCCTGCGCCGCAACATGCAGCACGGAGGGGTGCCCTTCGAGCTGCGACTGAGGCGCAGGCGCGTGGAGAAGGCGGAGCTCATGGTGCTGTGCGACATCTCCTCGTCGGTGGCCAGGGTGAGCCAGTTCATGCTGCAGTTCGTGTACACCATCCAGGACTGCCTGGCCAAGGTGCGCAGCTTCGTCTTCGTGGACGACCTGGGGGAGGTGACGGAGTTCTTCCGCGACGAGGACATCCTCAAGGGGGTACGGCGCGCTCTCACCGAGGCCGGCATCACCTATAACGCCCGCAGCGACTTCGGTGAGGTGTTCCGCCTCTTCTGCGAGCGCCACCTGCAGGATGTGGGCTACCGCACCTATATCCTGGTCATAGGGGACGCCCGTAACAACTACAACGATCCCGGCCTGCGCTATCTGGAGCGCATCCGCGACCGGGCCAAGGGCATCATCTGGCTCAACCCCGAGACCCGACCATTCTGGGATACCGGGGACAGCGTGATGGGGGAATACCTGCCCTACTGCAGGGAGGCGCGGGTGTGCCGCACCCTCAAGGACCTCGAGGAGGCCATCGGGTCGCTGCTGCTCTGAGAGGGCAGCGCCGGGCTTAACCCCTGATCGTTGCCGCGACCACGATCATCTCCCGGTCGGGAAAGGGTGCGTCCCGTAGGGGGCGTTTATGATCGAGGAAGCGGTATCATGATATCTTTATCAGAAAGCAGGCGGAGCGGCGCTGCGCTGAGCGCCGTGCGGGATGGCGCTCGGCTCCTCCACAAGAGGTGCTGACTCGCCTGGTACGGATGGAGGTGAAGATGGCCGGGGAAGCAGTTGACGTGGTGGTGGTGGGAGGAGGCCCCGCGGGGCTCACAGCGGGGTTGTACCTCGCCCGCGCTCGCATGGATGTGCTGCTGGTGGAAAAGCAGGCGCCGGGAGGGGCACCGGCGCTCACGGAGAGGATAGAGAACTACCCCGGTTTCCCGGAGGGGATATCCGGCTTCGAGCTCGTGGAGCGCATGCGCCGCCAGGCGGAGGGCTTCGGGCTGCGCATCAGTTCGTTCAACCCCCTGGAAGGGCTGGAGGACGGCGGCGAGGTGAAGAAGGTGCGCACCGCCGAGGAGGAGCTGTCCGCCCACGCGGTGATCCTGGCCATGGGGATGAGGCCCGCCAAGCTGGGGGTTCCGGGAGAGGAGGAGCTCCACGGCCGTGGCGTATCCTACTGCGCCACCTGCGATGGGGCCTTCTTCAAGGACAGGGTGGTGGCGGTGGTGGGAGGCGGAAACTCGGCGGTGGAGGAAGCGCTGTTCCTCACTCGCTTCGCGCGCAAGGTGATCATCGTGCACCGCCGCGACCGCCTGCGCGCCGGGGGGGTGCTGGAGGAGCGCGCTCTCTCCGATCCCAAGATGGAGTTTGCTTGGAAGAAAACGGTAAAGGAGATCAAGGGCCGGGAACGCGTCACCGGCCTGGTGCTCGCGGACGTGGAGGGAGGTCCGGATACCGAGCTGGAGGTAGACGGCGTCTTCCTTTACGTGGGGAACATCCCCAACACCGAGGAAGTGAGGGGAACGGTGGAGCTGGACGAGAGGGGCTTCATCAGGACCGACGCCGACTTGCAGACCAGCATCCCGGGAGTCTTCGCGGCCGGAGACGTGCGCTCCGGCGCCGTGTGGCAGGTGGCGGCGGCGGTGGGAGACGGCGTGCGGGCGGCGCTGCGGGCGCAGTTTCACGTGGAGAACCTGAAGGGGACGGCCTATATATAGCACGAGAAAGAGGGAGAACGCGTCCGCGGTCTGGGGAGGGCGGGGCGCGGCATGATCCGGATTAGGAGGCGCCGTGGCGCGATGGTGTAAAATACTCCCTGTAGCGGCGGAGGGCGGGGCATAATCCAGGACGAAAGCGAGGTGAGAGAGTTGGCGGGCAAGGTGATAGAGCTCAACGACGGCAACTTCGAGCAGGAGGTCCTCAAGAGCGATCTTCCCACCCTGGTGGATTTCTGGGCGCCCTGGTGCGGACCCTGCCAGATGATGGGTCCGGTGATAGAGGAAGCGGCGGCGGAATGGGAAGGCAAGATCAAGGTCTGCAAGCTCAACGTGGACGAGTCCATGCAGGTGGCGCGCAGGTATGAGATCCAGTCCATTCCGACGATGATCCTCTTCCAGAAGGGGGAGCCCGCGAAGAAGATCGTGGGAGCCCGTCCCAAGAAGGCCTTCGAGGAAGAGTTCCAGGCCTGGCTCTGAGCCGCGCGATCCGGACAAAGGGGTCTCGCAGATGAAGATAGCGGTGGTGGACGGGATGGGGGGCTCCATCGGGCACCAGATCATCCTGGGCCTGAGGAAACATCTCCCTGAGGACACGGAGATCATCGCCCTGGGGGCGAACGCCATCGCCACCGGTAACATGATGAAGGCGAGGGCTAACCGCGGCGCCACGGGCGAGAACGCGGTACGGGTGTGCATTAACGAGGCGGACGTGATCATGGGAAGCCTTTCCATAATCATGCCCAATGCCATGATGGGAGAGCTGACGCCGGAGATGGCCACGGCCATCTCCTCGGCGCCCGGCCGCAAGATCTTGCTCCCCCTCACCAATCCTCGCATTGAGGTCATGGGGACGAGCGAGACGCCACTGCCCAAACTCATAGAGGAGGCGGTGGAGATGGTGAGGGAGATGTGCATGAAGGAAGGAGGCGGCGATGTGTGAGGCCGCGGTCTTCTTTGACCGGGAAGGCAAGCTGGAAAAAGTGATGGATGACGTGGTGGAGATGAGGCCCGAGGAGGGTAAGCTCCTCCTGGTGGACGTGTTCGGAGAGCAGAAGCTGGTCTCGGCGAGGATAAGCCGGGTCGACCTCATGGACCACCAGGTCATCCTGCGCGAGGTCGCGGGCCGAGAGCCCTGAGCGTCCGGGGCCTGCAGGATACCGGGGGCATCGCCGCCGGCCCCACCCCGCTTTCGCCTCGGCGAGGATAAGCCGGGTCGACCTCATGGACCACCAGGTCATCCTGCGCGAGGTCGCGGGCCGAGAGCCCTGAGCGTCCGGGGCCTGCAGGATACCGGGGGCATCGCCGCCGGCCCCACCCCGCTTTCGCCTCGGCGAGGATAAGCCGGGTCGACCTCATGGACCACCAGGTCATCCTGCGCGAGGTCGCGGGCCGAGAGCCCTGAGCGTCCGGGGCCTGCATCCATAAGACCTGGGTGGGCGCGGTTAAGCGCGGCCATGGCGGGGGTGGCCACAGCGTCCGGCGGGACCAGGACGGATTTTAGGGAAGGCGGCGGAAGGCGACGCCTATCTCGCGGCGGCGCCCGCAGTCCGGGCTCCCGGAAGGTCCAGCTCCCACTTGCCGCAGCGCCCGCCCCAGCGCGCCAGCACGTCTCCCTCCACCATGATCTTCACGATTTCGCAGTTGTTGGAGCAGCCCTTGCAGTTGAAGCTGGAGGTGCGGTACTCGATCTCCGTGACCCGGAACCCTTTGAAGCAGGTGGCTGTGGGGTTGAGGTCGCGGGCCAGCAGGGCGGCCCCGATGGCCCCCATCACCGCGAAGTGCTCGGGCACCACCACCTCCATGCCCAGGGCCTCCTCGAAAGCCCTCTTCATGCCCACGTTGGCGGCCACCCCGCCCTGGAAGACCACCGGCGCCTCCACACTCTTGCCCTTGGCCAGGTTGTTTAGGAAGTTGCGCACCAGGGCCTCGCAGAGCCCGAGGATGATGCTGTCTACCGGGTGGCCCACCTGCTGCTTGTGGATCATGTCCGACTCCGCGAACACCGAGCAGCGCCCCGCGATCTGCACTCCCGTCTCCGCACGCAGGGCGTAGGCGCCGAACTCCTCGATGGGGATGTTGAGGCGCGCCGCCTGGTGGTCCAGGAAAGAGCCGGTTCCCGCCGCGCACACCGTGTTCATGGCGAAATCGACCACGATGCCGTCCTGGAGGATGATGATCTTGGAGTCCTGCCCGCCGATTTCCAGCACCGTGCGAACGTCGGGCACCACGTGCAGGGCGGCCACGGCGTGGGCGGTGATCTCGTTCTTCACGATGTCCGCTCCCACGATCACCCCGCTGAGGTGGCGGGCGCTTCCGGTGGTCCCCGCCCCCAGCACCTCCACGCCGGCCGGGAGCTGGGCACCCAGCTGACGCAGGCCTTCCTGCACGGCGCTGATGGGCTGACCCTTGGTGCGCAGGTACACGGAGGCCGCGACCTCGCCGCTCTCCTCCAGGAACACCAGGTTGGTGCTCACCGAACCAACATCCACGCCCAGATAACCTCTCAAGGCTTCCTCCTGTCACGCACTGCCGATGGCCTCGCGGTACCAATACATTCTATTTCCCCCCGTAGCGGAGGGCAAACGCGAGCATCTGGAACATCCGGAAGATCGCCCTCTTCACGCCGTGAAAACCGCCTGGTCTTGTCGGGAGGACAGGAGAGTGGATCACCCTGGAGCTGCTCTCGGCCCTCGCCCGCGGGGAGAGGGAGTTTTCGCGCGTGCGGGGCCTGAGCTGGAAGGGCGGCGGCAGGATATATCACAATCCCCCGCGGGAGAGAGAGAAGGACATCGACCGCTTTCCCCACATGTACACGGTGGCGGAGGAGTTCAGGATCGCCCTGCGCCACCGCATCCTGAACGAGCTCCGGACCTACGAAGACTACATACCCGGAAACGGGATGCTCACCGCCAGGGGGTGCTACGGAGCCTGCACTTTCTGTCTCGACCCCGTGCTCTGGGGAAGGAAGACCGCACGCCATGGCACGGAGTACGTACGCCGGGTGGTGGAATGGTGTTGGGATAATTACCCAGACGAAAGCCGGCTCTTCTATTTCGGGGACGCCAGCTTCGTGACCGACCGCGATTGGCTGTTCGAGCTGCTGGGCATGTTGCGGGACATCCCCTATGCCTATAACGCCCAGACGCGCGTGGAATCCCTCACCCCCGAGGTGCTGCGCGCCATGGCCGAATGCAACTTCGCCACCGTGGGCATGGGAGCGGAGAGCTTCAACCATGACGTGTTGCGCCGTACGGTGAGGAAACGGGGCGGCCGCGAGGAGGTGCTGCGGGCGGCCAGGGAAGCGAGGCGTCTCGGGATGAGGGCCATACTCAGCTTCATCGTAGGCCTCCCCGGGGAGGGGCGCGACAGCCTGGAGGAGACCCTGGAGACGCTGCGGAGGGAGGGCATCAAGGACGCCGCCTTCTTCCCCCTGGTGGTCTTCCGCGGCACCGAGCTCTTCGAGCGCCTGGCGGCGGAGAGGACCCCGGAGGAGATGGAGGAGCTGCGCCTGACCCCCTGGTCGGAGGAGTACTACATGGTGGGGGAGGAATTCCCCACCGTGGCCTCGCTGGTGCGCTGCGCGGACGAGCTCAACCTGCGGGTCAGAGAGGTCCCCTGAACCGATGGCCGGATACCCAGGAGCGCGAAAGAGGGACGTGCCCATGACCGGGAGGCGGAGACGAAGGGCCTGAGGGCGGGCATGGGGTTTAAAGCGCGGGCTCGAGGGTGAGTATGTCAAGGGGATAAGGTGCCTGCCGGAAAAAGGAGGCGGTGAGGGCTTACGAGCGCGGGGCGAAGGCCGTGCCCCCCAAGGCGCGGTTCCGGATGCGAGGTCCCGCGCGGGACGGAAGACTGAAAACCCGGCCCCTCAGACCAGCTCGTCTATGTCCAGGGGGATGCCCTTGCGCTTGTCCTGGACCAAGCCGGGAGCTCCCTCCTCGCAGCGGTCCGCGCAGAGGCCGCACCCCATGCACAGCTCGAAGGCCACCACCGCCCTGCCTTCCCCGTCTAGGGAGACGGCCGCGAAGGGACAGGCCTGCGCGCAAGTGCCGCACCCGGCGCAGAGGGAGCGCTCGATGCGGCAGGCGCAGTCCATGGCCACGATGTGCTGCGGCTGCTCCAGGATGATGCGGTGGGCGTGGGGAAAGGGAACCACGCGCGCGCTCAACTCGGGGTCCACGGTGATGTCGCGGTCCAGGGTTAAGAGCTTGGCGGCCTGCTCCGGGGTGAGCACCTTGCAGTGGTAGCGGTTGAAGAAGAAGTCGAAGATGAAGCGCCCGCGGGGGAAGACGCGGATGTACCTGCGGGCGATGGCCATGAGGGTCTTGATGTAGTAGTCGATCCAGCGGTAGTAGACGTAGCCGTGGACGGCCCGGTCCACCCTCCAGCCGTTCGCGCGGAACAGCCGCCGCGTCGATTCCTTCACCCCGCCCCCTCATCTCGCGCACGCGGTCCTGCGGGCACGCAATCCGGCATCCGTGCCGTCGGGATGGCCTCCCCTTCTCAGCCGCTCTCCGCCGCCGCATCCCCCGACGGCCCGGCCTTCTTGCGCCTGGCCTGAGCCCTTTTTCTCGCCACCACCTGCTCCACGAAGGTCTTCACCTCTTCCTGGAAGATCTCCATGGGAGTGTGCCGCTTGTCGAAGACGTCCCCGGTGAGCATGAGGGTGGGCAGCCCCAGTCTCTTCATCATCTCCCGCCGGAAGAAGGCCGCCGTACCCAGGGTGTGTTTGCAGGCGTGCACGCCTCCGAAGACGCAGGCATCCGCCCCCAGGTCCTGGGCGGCCCAGGCGACGTCGTCCAGCCAGCGGAGGGAGATGGACTCCCCTCCCATCTGCCTGGTCATGGGATAGTCGAAGGCGATGTCCGCCAGGCCTTCGAGCATGCTTTCCTTGGTAGAAAAATCCATCTCCGGGAAGAAGTGGATGGCCAGGATGTCCCCAAGGATGCTGATGCCCTGCTTCTCCAGCCAGGTGAAGTAACCGGAGAAGTCGAAGAGCCAGTAGATGTAGGTGATATATATCCGGGCCAGCTCCTCTCCCGCCGTGTACTCGCCCTTGCGCAGCCTCTCCTTGGATATGTCCACCATCTTCTGCAGCACGTCCACGGCCTCCTGGCGCCCCCAGAGCTGGCTGCGCAGCACCAGCAGGGTCATGCTGAAGATGTTGGGGACCGGGCAGGGCCTGGCCTTCTTGAGCTCCCAGTATTCGTGGTAGAGCCTCACCGCCTGGTAGGACTTCTCCAGGACCTCGCGCAGACGCTCCTCCCTCATCTCCGAGCCGGACCATTCCTCCAGCTCCCGGATGAACCTCTTCATGTATCCGCGGTATAGCTCGCGGCCCCGCGCCGACTCGTCCACCGGCTTCTCCAGCACGAACTGGGGGATGCCCAGGTAGTCGGAGGCGAAGGCGTGGATCTTGGCGTTGGGGTTGCAGCTGCCGGCGGAGTTGTAGACGATGGCGTCGGGCCTGATGCCCGGCCCCATGAACAGGGGCATGGTGCCGATGGTGTTGGCGGAGCACAGGGAGTCGGGCAGGCCCAGGCCCATGGCGAAGTCCCAGAAGCGCTCCCCCTGGCCGTAGCAGATGTTGGTGATCAGGCCGCCCACGATCTCGGTGCACAGGGGGAAGATGTTGTCGAAGGCGTAGAAGATCTCGGGGGGGAAGGTGAAGGGGATGAAGACCAGCTTCTTGCCTTCCTCCTGGGCCCGCTGCGCCTCCTTGAACACGCCCAGCAGGAGGCGGAAGAAGAACAGCTCCAGCTCCCGGTCGGCGGGAAGCTCCAGCAGCCCGATGACGGTGTGCTGAAGCTCCGGGAAGACGAAGTTCTTCATGGCCTCCACGTCCTCCTCGCTCAGGTTGTCGGGGAGCTTGTAGATCATCTCCAGGATGCCCATGGCGCGCTCGAAGCCGTTCTCCCCCTCGCGCATGACGAATCCCTTTTCCATCACGCCGCACCCCCTATCCTCTCCATGAAGGCCTGCACGCGCGTCTTCACCCTCCCGATGTCCGCCCTGGCGCTGTACTCCTTCTCCAGGACCAACACCGGTATGCCGGCCTCCTCCAGGTCCCGGCGCACCAGCACGGAGTCCACGCCGTGCAGGTCGCAGAACTTGTTGTAGAGGTAGATGACCCCGTCCACCCTGGCGCGGCGGGCCGTCTCCAGGATGAGCTCCCGGCGCCGCGGGTACTCCTTGTACATGCGGGGGCAGAAGATGCTGGAGAGGTAGGTCTCGGCCAGGCGGCGCAGGGGCGGCCCCTCCTCCGGCACGCTGCGAGAGAAGGCGCGCGCGCCGAAGCAGAGGGCGTCGGCCACCACCACCGCCCCCAGGCGCTCGATCTCCTCGAACCACTCCACCTCGTCGCTGGCGGGGCCGCAGAGCATCAGCCGGGCCGCCGGCCTGGCCCCCGGAGCCCCTTTCCTCTCCTCCATGAACCGCTGGAGAAGGGCGGCGAAATCCCTGCTCAACATGGAAGAGCCCTTCACCTCCAGGGCCAAGGCCTCGCTCCCGCTCACCGCGGGCCTGTCCTGCTCGCGCAGAGCGGAGAGATCTCGCCACCTCTCCCTCACCGTCTCCCAGCCGCGTATGGCCTCATCCAGGGCCTCGTCGGTCACGCGAGAGGAGAACTTCTCCTCCAGCAGCCCCTTGAGCTCTCCCAGCTGCTCCTCGAAATAGGCCAGGGAGTCGTCGCGGAAGAAGTGGGGCACTTTGAGGTAGTAGAAAGCGTCGAGCTTTTTTCGGTGCTGCCAGTTCTCGAACATGGCCCGCAGGTGGTCGCAGCCGTTGGTCTCGATGAGCCCGTCGAGAAAATCGTAGGTGCCGTCCAGACAGAGCTGCAGGCAGGCGCGGCAGAAGGAGCAGTTGAAGAGGGACATCTCCCCGTCGGCCAGTTCGGTCTCCGCGTTGCCCAGGGCCTTGATGCGGTAGGGGAGGAGGCCCGCCGCCTCGACGATCTCCACCGGGGTGGCTACGCAGGAATACCCCACCACCTTGCCTCCCGCGGCCTTCCATTCCTTGACGTAGTCGTTGTATATCTCAGTCTCCCTTCCCAGGGCGGTCGCCGTATCCATGCCCTTCACCCCCTCCGTGCCTTCACGCGGCCCCGCAGGCCTCTGAGGTATCCTCTGGCGCTGCCGCAAACGAGCGAGAGGGCCGTCTTGAACAAGGCTTTCAGCACCTCCGGATGGCGCGAGAGGGCCTGCGCTACTTGGCCTGACGCCGACCTGGCAGCCATTTCCAGCTCATGCGTGTCCAGGCCCGCAAGGAAGGCGTCCGTCCTTTCCGCCAGCAGGTCGGGGTGAGCGCCGGCCCAGTGGTTGTAGGCGGCAAGCGCGCGGTTGAACCCCCTCGCCGCGGCCTCGGGGCTCACCTCCATACCCAGGGCGGAGAGGGTCTTGCGAGACAGGGCCGCGACCAGCCCGGGGTTCTCCGCTATCATCTTGCGATTAAAGTCCACGAGGCTGGTCACCGCCCTTCCCAGCTCTCCGACCTCCAGGTCCTCGGCCAGGCTGGCGGCCATCCTCCCCAGGGCCTCGCGCGGCAGCGCGTTGGCCTTCTCCAAGACCGAGGAGGCGAAGAGAAAGAACGAATTGGCCACCGCGACCATGGACTCGAACAGCGGCAAGGCCAGGCCCTCGTTCTCCAGGACCTTGCCCGCCAGCGCGCCGGCGAAGGCCTCTGCCTCCTCCCCCAGGGCGGCGATGGCCTCTGCGAGCACCTGTCCGTCGAGGGCGGGGACCAGGTCCGAGCCGATGCGCTGGAACGGCCCCCGGGTATAGAGGCTCCCGTCTCCCAGGATGAGGCTGCCGCGGTGGATGTTGACGATGAAGGCGGTGGCGCCGTTGATGATGGCGGCGACATCCTTCCACGCGATGTCCTGCAGGATCTTGAAAAGGGCGTAGGTCACCGCCTCCGCGGGGAGTGCTAGGATCTCGAAGAGCTTCACGAGCACCGGCAACGCGTCGTTCACCACGGGAGCGACCACGCTGAAGATGTTGATGAGGGCCATGGGGTTGTCTCCCAGGATCTCCACCTCCCGGCGCAGCAGGTTCAACCTCTCGCCGGCCTTGTAAGTGACGGCCTTGCGGAGCTTGCCGAAGTCCGTGGCCTGCATGAACTCGGACAAAGTCTCCGCCCTGGTCTCTGGCAGCAGATCGGGCTGTTCCTCGTGCATGCGGATTATGAGGCGGGAAAGGGCATTCACGGCCCGGGATATCTCCGCGCCGTCTATGCGGGCGTGGGCCGAGGCCATGAGCTCGGCGCTCTTCTCCGCCGGCAGGCTCTCCAGCGCTTCCGCGAAGGCCCTCACCGCCTGGGCGGCCGTGCTCACCAGGCGCGGTAGGGCCTCCAGCACCGCCGCCGCGAACTCGCCGTCGTCGCGGAAAAGGGCGTTCGCCAGCTCGGCGGGATCGCCCGCCCTGAGCCCCTCCACCAGTCGTGCCGCCGCGACTCTCAACTCTTCCCCCGTCAGGGGCGCACCTCGCTCTTTCACAGCCATCCCCCTCACCTCGCCGCCAAGACTTTCCCGCAGGACGCGGCCTGCCTGCCGCGAGCCGTGCCGCCCCCGCCCCCCGTCAGGGGCGCACCTCGCTCTTTCACAGCCATCCCCCTCACCTCGCCGCCAAGACTTTCCCGCAGGACGCGGCCTGCCTGCCGCGAGCCGTGCCGCCCCCGCCCCCCGTCAGGGGCGCACCTCGCTCTTTCACAGCCATCCCCCTCACCTCGCCGCCAAGACTTTCCCGCAGGACGCGGCCTGCCTGCCGCGAGCCGTGCCGCCCCCGCCCCCGCGGGGACGCCAGGTCGGCTCCGCGGTAAGCTCCCCGGCTCTACTTATCCCGCCGCCGCCTCTTTCTCTCCCTTCCACGGGACGGCGCGCGCGAGAAGCGCGATATAGAGCACGAAGAACCAGAGGATGAAATGCATTCCCCAGGAGGACGCCTCCCTGCGCAACAGCCTGCGCGCTATGAGCAGACAGGTGAGCGTCTTGTACATGATCTGGGTGTAGAGCACCGGCAGGTATCTCTCGCATTTCTCCTCGTCGCGCAGGGCTGCCGCGGAGAGCACCCCCACCGAGGTGACGATGGAGCCGTAAATGCCCATCATCACCGGGTCCTCGTGCGGCCACTTCAGGAGCTTGCGGACGAGATCCGGCGCCAGTACCATGGGGGGGCCGGCGCTGAAACACATCGCCGTGTTGTACGCATACATGAACCTCAGCCGGCTCTTCTCGCTCTTGAGACGGTTATCATCGTCCGCCATGCCCGACCCCCTTTCCGGTCCGCTCACGGTTCCACGGCTCGCGTCGCGTCGGCTTCACGGCTTGCAGTCGGGACTCTCCAGCCGCAAAACCTTTTTATCCACGCACCCTTTTCACAGCGGCTCGTACTACCAGGAGAGCGGCGGCCGCCCCTGCCAGCGGGAGCACCTTCCGCGCCGCTTCCGCGCGTTTTTTGGCACCTTCGGGACGCGCGGCGGCGGCCGCCACCGCGCCAAGGTGCCGGAGCGACCTCGCCAGCGCCGCCGTATCCAGTTCCTTCCATATGGCGGCGAGGTCGCGCGCCACTATATCCCGCCTCTCCTCCAGGCCGGCGGTGAAGGCCTCCAGGCGGCCCAGGATGCCGTTGACGGCGTCCACGACGGCGGCGCGGACCTCCTCCGGGGCCGCTTCATCACCGATGGCCAGCCGCTTCGCGAGCCGCCCGTATACCTCCGGAAGCTGTTTCAGCCGCTCCCCGTCGATGCCGCCCCCCACCTGCCCCAGGATGTCCTTGAGCAGCGGCTCCGGGAGCCCGTTGAGCTGACGTCCCACCTCGAGGAGCAGCTCCAGCAGCCAGTTCAGCATGTCGGGAAGGGCACCGAAGAGGCTCATGGAGATGCCGGGGTCTCCCCACAGCAGGGTCTTCACAAGTCCCGGTGCGGTCTCCGCCTTGATGTCTTTCATCTGCAGGAGGATGATCTCCTTGAGAGCCGGGGTGGCGATGATCTCCCTCAACAGGCGCTCCCCCAGTCCGACCGGCGCCGGATCCTGCATCCCGTTCACCCCCTTACTCCTTGCCGCCGGCTTTTTTCACGGAGGATCCGCCGGCTGACGCCTTGCTTTTCGCCGGTGTCCCCAGCACCGGCTCCAGGATGGGCCTGAGCACGTTTTCCACGAAGGAAGGGTTCTCCCTCACCGCCCGGGCCGCCGCCTGTACGAAGCCGTGGAAGGCGGACTCCGGGTCTTGGGCACGTTCCGCCGCCCCCGCCATCCAGGCCCCGAGGCGCTCGCTCAGCGCCGCGCCGCCCGCCGCCTCGGCATAGGCGCGGCCGAAGTCGGACCCCACCGCGGCGAGGCTTCGCCTGAGACCACTCCCTTCCTCGGAGACCCCCAGCGAGAGGGCCGAGGACACCAGCCCGCCGACGGCCTCTCCCGCCGACTGCCCGTCGATACCCGCCACCACCCGATCGAGGAAATCCTGCAGCAGGGGCGGAGGCATGGTCTTCATCTGGCAGGCCACCTCCGCCAGGGCCTCGCTTACGACGTTGATGAGGGCGGGGAGGCTGCCCATGATGGAGAGCAGGAGCCCCGGATCCTGCCAGAAAAGGGTGCGCACCAACCTCCTTGCCGAGGGCGGGTCGATGGAGTTGAGCAGTATGATCACGGTCTCCTTGAACCTGGGGGTGCGGATCAGTTCGCGGAGGATACGGTCCGCCGCATCCAGGAGGCCCTTGGTCTCCACGGCGGCAACGGTCTCGGTACCGGTCTTCATCCTCATCACCTCACATCTCAAGGTCTCGGTGGAAGCGGGGAACCGTTATCGCGTGCTCCAGGTACCTTCCCCCGGGCGGCATCGCGTGCCTCCAGCCCGCCTCCCCGTATCCGTATTACCCAGTATTTGTCCGTCCCGGTGCTGCGCCTCGCCGCGCAGCCTTCCGCGCCGTTCCGTTCCTGCCGCTCGGCGTTCTTCCATCCGCCCCTCGCCCTACAGGGTGACGGTACGGTAGAACCAGCGCGCGAAGTCGTGCTTGGCCAGCTCGTAGGCGCCGAGATGGCACTGCAGCGTCTTCACGTCCCGCCAGTAACGTTCCAGTTGCCATTCCTTGGCATAGCCCGCTGAGGCCATGAGCTCCATGGTGCGGTTGATGGTGTATTCCGCCGAGGCGCATGCCTGGTGGGCGAGCATGAGAGCGGTGGTGTACAGCGCCTGCGAGCCGTCGCCGCCGTACGCGTCGGGCTCCGCCAGCATGCCCGCGAGTTCGTAGGCGAGCAGCCTCACCACGCCGGTCTCCTTGGCGATCTCGCCCATGAGGGCCGCGGTGAGAGGGTTGTCTTTGAAGATGTGGTCCTTGCCCTTGATCACGCGGTTATCCCCCCACTCCCGGATGATCTCGTAGTTGGCCAGGAGCGCCCCCGAGGCGGCGGCAGCCACTCCCAGGTAATACCAGGAGAGGAGGCGGAAGGTCCCCTGGTCTCCGCGCCATATGCAGTGCGCTTCCGGAACCGTGACCTCCAGGGACACCAGGTCCGCGTTGCGGCTCGCCGCCAGCCCCGTCTTCTTGAGCTCGGGGCCGCGCCTTATCCCCGGCGTGTCTCCAGGGATGAGGATAAAAGCCGCTTCCTCGCCCTCCACCGCGCACCAGGCGCCGAAGAGGTCCGCGTCCAAGGCCGAGCAGGTAGGCCTGATCATGCTGCCCCTGACCCTCCAGGTGTCGCCTGTCTTTTTGGCCGCCGCCTGGAAGCCCTTGCCCCTCCACTCCGGCGTGCCCTCCTCCTCCGCGAAGGCGGGCAGGATGAAGGAGACGACGAGGGGCCTTTCGCCGGAGCAGAAGCGCGGCGCGAAGGCGGCGCAGGCCTCCTCGTTGCGGGCGCCCTCCAGCGCCATAGCCGCCTGCAGGGCGAGGCTGTGGGCGGCCAGGAAGGCGAGGCCGGTATCCGCCCAACCCACCTGCTCCAGGGCGGCGGCCACGGTGTAGGCGGCGGAGGGGCTGTTGTGGCCCTCGCCGCCGTGCTCTTCGGGCCAGAACATCTTCTGCAGGCCTATGTCCAGCATGATCTTGGCCAGGGAAGGCGCCAGCAGCCGCTCGAAGTCCTCCTTGAGCTCCAGGCGCTTGTCCACGATCTCCTTCTCCACCATGGCCTGCAGGGTCGAGGCCAGGTCGAGGTCGGCCTTGTCGAGCCTGTTTCTCGGAAAGGGAATGATCTCCGAACCGTTCATCTTCTCCCCCCGCTCTCTTTCCTCAGGACCCCTTGCCCGCGGCGCTCCCTAGAGGGTCTCGCATTCGTAGAACCAGCGGGCCACCTCGATCTGGCAGAGCTGCTTGGAACCCTCCACGAGCTGGAGGATCTTGAGGTCCCTCCAGTGTTTCTCCACATCCCAGTCGCGGTCCGTCCCGTAGGCCTCCATGAGGTTCATCACCCTGCCGGTCACGTCGATGAATCGGTCCATGGCCAGGTAGCGCTGGGCGCGCATCTTGGCCACCAGCCCCGGGTGCCACAGGGGGCCGTAGAGGTCGTGGCGGTCGCACATGCGCGCGCACTGGTAGCCCACGATGCGGATGTTCTCGATGTTGGCAGCGAAGTCCGCCAGCAGTCCCGCCACCCCGTCGTCCTCCTTGAGGGGCTTGCCGCGGTAGCGCTTGCGGTTCACGTAATCCACCAGGCGCTCGTAGATGTTCATCATGGCGCCGGATATCCAGGCGATGATCCCCATGTTCCCCGTGGCCATGACCTCCCCGAAATACTTGGCGTCGTCTCCCGGGCCGATTGCGCGGTACCAGAGAGGGACGCGCACGTTCTCGAACCAGATGTCCGAGTTCATGTCCGCCGCCATGCCCGCCTTCTCGTACGGCGGCCCCTGGGTGACCCCCGGTGTGTCGTCCTTGACGAAGATCACCGCGATGTCGCGGGGGTCGTCGGAGCCGGGATTGGTGGTGCAGACCACGGCCATGAGCTTTGCCAGGCCACCGGTGTTGGACGGCCAGAGCTTGTGCCCGTTGATGACCCACTCGTCGCCGTCCCGCACCGCCGTGGTCTGGATGGTGGTGCCTTTGACGATCTCCACGTTCTCGATATCCGATCCCCCCTGGGGCTCGGTCATGCACAGGGCGGCGAACACCGGCTCGGTGGTCTCGCAGAACATGGGCGCGAACTCCTCCAGCAGGCGCCGGTTCTCGTGGGGCTCCAGGGCGATGAAGAGGAAAGGCCAGAAAAGGGCGCCGAAGGCCAGGGCCATCCCAGAGTCCGCGCGCGCTATCTCCTCGAACATGCGGAAGGCGGCCACGCACATGTAGTTAGACCTCCCCATCCCCCATCCCCCCAGGTCCTCGGGGAAGATCATGCGCTGCAGGCCGTATTCGCCCAGGAGCTTCTTGAAGGGTGGGTGGATGAGCTGGTGGTCGCGGTAGTCCTCGTCGAACTGCCTGCGGTAGGGGATGACCTCCTTCTCCACCCATTCCCGGAAGATGGAGCCCAGCAGGCCGTCCATGGGCGAGATGTATTCCAGCGGGCGGGTGAAATCGTCGATGTTCCTCATCCATACCTCCCTCTGCTCGATTGCCTGCTTGACGGATGAGCGGCCGTGTTCTCGGGGTGCGTCTCTGGTCTGCGAGGATTATGCCCGGAAACCCCTCCCTTGCACGAAGCCCGGCACGTGCCCGACCCTATCCAGCACCCGGCCGGGGCCCGGCCTGGAGTGCGATGATCGAGCAAGAGACCGCCATGGGGAAATATTATGACCGGGGTCATTATTTGTCAATACATTACCGGGCGTTGTTGTTTGACTTGTAAGACAGTCGGTCAGGAAGTCGAGAAATGGTTACCATATTATACCTGCCGGTGAATATCCTTTTTGAGGCCCGTTTCGACGCGGGCGGATACCGCTCGGAGGCGGGCGTCACGGCCCGGATATGCGCAAAGACGGGCTTTTCCGCGAAAGCCGCGGAGATGGGGCCACGGGCATGAAACGGAGGGCGAGACGGCTTGTTCTCTCAGCCCCGGTCCCGGCGCGGCCTGGTCTTTTTCGCCGTGCTGGCAGCCCCGCCCGTCCTCGCCCCGCGGATGATGAGGTCTATGGCGGACTCGCAGATATCGGTGATGCGCGACGGCTCGAGGAGCAGGAGGTCGTCGAGGAGCGCCAGCTCCACCAGGCTGGTTGCCAGCCTCCAGCACATGAGGCTGAACCCGTAAGGGTCGAGGCGCGGAGAGAAGGCGCCGGAGTCGATGCCCTCCCGCACCAGGGAGGCGCCGTTCTCCAGCCACTGCCGGATGTAGTTCTCTATCTGCTCTATGGAGTCCCGGGAGAGGTTGCGGCGCACCTGTTCGATGAAGGTATCGCGCAGCACCATGAACAGCGCGGGCTGCTCCAGGGCGTGCTCCACGTAGGCCAAAAAGACCGCCTTTATCCTGCCCTCTAACCCTCTGGCCTCGTTGAAGGCCTTGGTGAGCCGGTCTCCATACCCGGTGAGGGCCGACAAGCACACCGATAGGTAGAGCTCCTCCTTGCTCTTGAAGTAAAGGTAGACTCCGCCCTTGGAGATCCCGGCCCGTTCGGCGATCTCCTGCATGGTGGTGTTCCGGAAGCCCTTCTCGGAGAAGAGCAGCTCCGCGGCCTCGAGCGCCGCCCGCCGCCGCTCCCGTTTTTTCGCTTCCCTGCGCGAGGTCTTCCCCCTTGCCGTCACCACTTTGCCTCTCTCCTATCCTCTCCCCTTGCGACCCATGGAGCCGGCCGAGGCCGGCGTGGCGCTCAGGGCACCCCCGCCGGTTCTCGCCGCGGTGCCGAGTTCCCGCGGCGAGAAAAATTGACTACGGTCATAAATTATTCTACGCTCTGCTATTATACTCAAGCCTTGAGTCGCGAGCGGGAAACATGAGGGGACAGGCCGGGCGGGCGTTTCGCCGCGGCGCGCCTTCCTCGCCCGTTCCGAGGTCCGGAGAGCAGGTCGGGTGCATAAGACAGGGGAGGGGTGAGATGGTCAAGGAATCCACGAAAAAGGTATTTCGCCTGCACGGGTGGCGGGTGGACCGAGCAATCCATTACTACATCTATTTTCTTTTCTACGACATCTACGTGAGGGTGGCGCTCTATGCCACCAAGGCCATCGTCGCTCTCTTCTCGCGCTTCGAGGCCACCAAATACATACCCAAGTTCATCTTCGACCGCTACCACGCCAAGGTGCTCTCGCGCTCCGACGTGACCAAGATCCTCGACCTGGAGGAGACGGTGATGCTGGGCCCGGACACCACGGGGAGGATCGTTCCCTTCAAGTACGCCAACAAGATCGTGCTGCGCGAGCCCACGCACCTGGCGGTCATGGACTGCCCCTGCAAGAAGGAGCTCAAGGACCCCTGCCAGCCCCTGGCCTCCTGCATAGCGGTGGGCAGGCCGGTGGTGGATTTCTGGATGGAGCACTGCCAGAGGCACCACGTGCGCCGCATCACCAGGGAGGAAGCCCTGGAGATCATCGACCGGCACCGCCGCAGCGGGCATATCAACCAGGCCTTCTTCAAGGTGGCCACGGGAGGCAGCATGGGGGCGATCTGCAACTGCTGCCCCAGGTGCTGCGTATCCATGCGCGCCACCGCGCTGGCGCAGCGCATCAAGGGCGCGGAGGAGATATCCATGTACGCGCCGTCGGGCTATACCGCCCGCCACGACCCCGGCAAGTGCAAGCTGTGCGGCGAGTGCGTGAAGGCATGCAATTTCGGGGCGGTGGAGATGGTGGATGGAAGGCGCGTTTACCGCCCCGAGAGATGCTACGGCTGCGAGCTGTGCGTGGAGAACTGTCCCAACGGAGCGCTGGAGCTGGTGCTCGAGGAAGGCGGCCTCATCCCCCTGGACATGGAGCTGCTGCGGGAAAAACTGGGCTGAAGAAGAAGGCCGGAACGGCCTGCTTGCGACGAGGGGTGCTCAGCGGTGGCGGCCTGGAAGCCCGATGCAGCCATGAAGCGCATGCCAAACGGCTGCTTGCGCGAAACGCGGCAGGCCCGCATCGGCACGCCCTTCCCCATGCCGTACCGGAAGAAAATCCCGCAGCAAGCTCGGGCATGCACCGTAAAAGCCGGGTCGGAGCGACGACTCAGCGGTCGGGCTCGCGGCGGCTGATGTCCTTGAAGAGGGCATACTGGGAGATGAAGGCGAGCTCGAAGGAGCCGGTGGGGCCGTTGCGGTGCTTGGCCAGGTTGATGCTCGCCTTCCCCTTCAGCTCGTCGTTGTCCCGGTCGTACTGGTCCTGGCGGTGGATGAAGATGATGAGATCGGCGTCCTGCTCTATAGCCCCGGATTCGCGCAAGTCCGAGAGGATGGGAGGGCGGTTGTGCTTCTCCGGCTCCCGGGAGAGCTGGGAGACCGCGATCACCGGGAGGTTGAAGTCACGGCCCAGGATCTTGAGCCCGCGGGAGATGGCGGCGATCTCCTGCACGCGGTTCTCGTGGCGGCGGTCCGAGCCCATGAGCTGTATATAGTCCACCACCACCAGGCCGATGTCGTGCTGGGCCTTGAGGCGCCTCACCTTGGAGCGCAGCTCCAGGATGCCGATGTCGGCGTTGTCATCGATGAAGATAGAGGCCGAGGTCAGCTCCCCCGCCGCCTCCGAGAGCCGCTGCCACACGTCATCGTCCTTGAAGCTGGACTTCAGCTTCTGGCTGTTCACGCGGGCTCGGGAGCAGAGCATCCTCTTGGTGACCTCCTTGGCGCTCATCTCCAGGCTGAAGATGGCCACCGGCACCCGCTGCTTCACGGCCACGTGGTCCACGATGTTCAACGCCAGCGAGGTCTTGCCCATGGAGGGCCGGGCGGCGATGATCACCAGATCGGAGGGATGAAGCCCCTGGGTCAGCTCGTCCAGCCTGGAGAACCCGGTGAGCATGCCAGTGGGAACCCGGCCGTCCGCGATCTCCTCGAACTCCTCCCAGGTCTCCTCCATGAGTTCCTTCATCGGCCTGACGCTCTCCCTGCGTTCACGCATGCCCACGCTGAAGATGGCGTCCTCGGCCTCGTCGAGCGCCTCCGCGAGCTCCTCTGGAGCGCGGTAGCCGACCGCGGCCACGCGGCCCGCAGCGGCGATGAGGCGGCGGTAGGTGGCCAGCCTGGAGACCACCTCGGCATAGTAGCGGGCGTTGGCCGGCGTGGGTACGGCGGAGACCAGGTTGAGTAGGTAGGAACGGTCACCCACCTTCTCCAGGTTGCCCTGTGCGCGCAGCGATTCCGCCACCGTCACCGGGTCCACCGGCTCCCCGGAGGCGAAGAGGGAGAGGGCGGCCCGGAAGATGAGCCCGTGGGATTCCTTGTAGAAGTCCTCCGGGCTCAACAGCTCCGAGACCTCGGCTACGGCGTCGTGCGATAGGAGCATGGAGCCCAGCACCGACTGCTCGGCCTCCAGGCTGTGCGGAGGGAGGTTGTCGTGGCGGTCAACGGCCTGGATGACGTTGCTCATGATGCCCCAACCCTCCGTGTCAGGCGCTCCGCGAGGCCTCCCCCGCCGCCCGGAGAACATCCGGGACGGGCCGACGGGGAGATCATCCCGGGATTACCTTGATGTGCACGATGGCCTCGACCTGGGGGTGCAGCTTGATACGCGCCTCGTGAAACCCCGCCGTCTTTATGTGTTCATCCAGGTGGACCTTCTTGCGGTCCACCTTCACGTTGATCTCCTCCTCGAGGAGGTTGGCGATGTCCTTGGCGGTGATGGTCCCGAAGAGCTTGCCTTCCTCCCCCACCTTGGCGGCGATCTCGAAGGTACGGCCGGAGATGAGCTGCGCGGCGTCCTCCGCGCGTTTCAACTCGCGGTCGGCCTTGGCCATCTTCTCCCTGGCGAGCTGGGCCGCCTCCTTGGCCTTGCCTTTGGTGGAGCGCACGGCGAACCCCCTCGGGATGAGGTAGTTGTTGGCGTAGCCGTCCTTTACCTCCACGATCTCGCCGCGGGCGCCTAGGCCCTCGACGTTGGTTACCAGGATAACCTTCAACGCGTTCTCCTTGTCGTCTCCAAGGCGGGCCACCCCAGTATATCAAAAAGGAATGACCCCGCGGCGGTTACATTGCCGCCGTCTTTACTTTATCTCGCCCTGCCTGGAAGTATAGGGGATGAGCGCCATCTCCCGCGCGCTCTTTATGGCCAGCGCCAACCGTACCTGGTGCTGGGCGCAGTTCCCCGTCACGCGCCGCGGCCGTATCTTCCCCTTCTCGGAGAGGTACTTCTTGAGGAGCGGAACGTCTTTGTAGTCGATGTGGTCGATCTTCTCCGAGCAGAAGTAGCATACCTTCTTGCGGGGCTTGCGGGCGTATCCTTCACGCGAGCGTTTTTCCTTGCCCCCGGATCTCTTGCTCTGGTTCGGGCTCATCTCTCCTCCGCTTTTCTCGCTCTATCCTCCGGGGGCCTCGCGCCCCCGTCTAGTAAACCACCTCGTCCTCGACGCGAGCCTCCAGGTCGGCGGACAGGTCGTCGTCCACCAGGTTCACCTCTACCAGATCGTCGACGTCGCTCTCCCTGCGGTCGCGGCTCCCCAGGAAGACGACGCGGTCCGCCACGATCTCCACCGTGGACCTCTTCTGTCCGTCGCTTCCCTCCCAGCTCCGGCTCTGCAGCCGGCCGGTCACCGCCACCTGGCGGCCCTTGCTGAGGTATTCCGCGCACTTCTCCGCCTGGCTGCGCCACACGATGACGTTGAAATAGTCGGTCTCCACCACGCCCTGCTGGTTGGCGAAATTGCGGTTCACGGCCAAACGCAAGGTGGCCACCGGCAGTCCGCTGGGGGTGTACCTCAGCTCGGGGTCGCGGGTAAGGTTCCCTATCAGGACCACACTGTTCAGACCAGCCATGATATCCTCCTCTGGCTCTTCCCGACGCCGTTTCCCATCGCCTTGATTGTAAGGGGGGGCGATGACAAACCGGCGCGGGAGGGCCGGGGGTCACTTCCGCTCGTCGATGCGGAAGATCTTGAACCGCATGATCTCGTCGGTGATGGAGAGGACGCGGTCCAGCTCCTGCACGAGCTCGTTGCCGCCCTTGAAGGTGAGCACCACGTAGTGCCCTTCGGTCTCGTGCTTGATGGGATAGCCCAGCTTCCGCCTTCCCCACACGTCCAGCCCCGTCATCTCCCCGCCGTCGCGCGAGATGAGGCCGCTGACCCTCTCCTGCAGGGACTCGTACTGCTCCGGCTCAAGGTTGGGCCGGGCGATGTACATCAGCTCGTATTCGCGCATCTTCACCTCCTCCGGTCTCATGGCCCCCGGTCGGTTCCGGGAGCAGGAGTCGCGTCGAGCACAAGTACATATTATAGCACCAGGGGCGCGAACTGGCGACAGCCCCGCGGATCCCTATGGCGGGGAGCCCGGATAGGGTAGAATAGACCTGCGCAAGGGCTGAGAGGAGGTGCCGACTTGCTGTTCAGGAACTACATGGAAGAAGCGGTTGACGGGACCATGGAGGAGATACTGGAGCGTCGCGACGACATCTGCAAGTGCGAGCGCTGCAGGATGGACATAAAGGCCCTCGCCCTGAACCACCTGCCTCCCAAGTACGTGGTGACGGACAAAGGATACGTCTACACCAAGGTGAACGAGTTGGAGAGCCAGTTCAAGGCGGACATCACGGTGGCGGTCACCAACGCCATCAAGGTGGTACGCAAGAATCCCCGCCACGGGGAGTGATGCCGCGAGACCGGGCGGGCCGGACCGCCCGCTGGGAACCCTCACGTCCCCGCGCGTACCGGGAGCGCGGCACACGGCAAGTCCGGGAGGAGCCATGATCATCCCACGCCCCCACGCCCTCGACGTCTCCGTGTCCGAGGCCAGGGAGATACAGGAGAGGATGCGGCGCGAGGTGCGCGAAGGCCCTCCACTGGATCCCTCGCGCGTGACGCGGGTGGCGGGAACGGACCTCTCATACCTGCGCGAGAAGAAGGTGGCCCTGGGGGTGGCGGTGCTGATGAGCTACCCCGACCTCGAGCTGCTGGAGGTCTCCTCCGCGGCGCGGGAGGTATCCTTCCCCTACGTCCCCGGGCTGCTCTCCTTCCGCGAGCTCCCCGCCCTGCTGCCGGCCCTTGAAGGCCTCTCATCGCCACCCGACCTGGTGTTCGTGGACGGGCAGGGGTTGGCCCACCCCCGGAGGTTCGGGCTGGCCTCGCACCTGGGGGTGCTCGCCTCCCTGCCCACCATCGGGTGCGCCAAGTCGCGGCTGCTGGGGGAGGCGGAGGAGCCGGGGCCGGAGGTGGGCGACTGGTCGCCGCTGCGGTACCAGGGGGAGACGGTGGGGGCGGTGCTGCGCACGCGGCGCGGCGTGAAACCCCTCTACGTCTCCGTCGGGCATCTCCTGGACCTGGCCTCGTGCATGAAGATGGCCCTCTCCTGCACGCGGGGCTTCCGGCTTCCCGAGCCGCAGCGCCGTGCCCACCTGGAGGCGAACAGGCTCAAGCGCGAGGTGAGGTCGCGGGGGGATGCGGCGTTCCCCCGCGGCGGCCATGCCGAAGGCTGACGCCGGATCCCGGCCACGGGAAAGGTCGGGCAGCGGGGCGGGGGGCGCGGCGGGCTCGCTGCGTCACGGGGATGCGCGGCGCTCCCCGGGTGCGGGCAAGAAGTGTCCTCCCAGGCAGACCCGGAGCAGCCGGGACAGCTCGTCCCGGTCGATGCCCGCCACGATCGCGGTCACGCTCAGGACGACCCAGGCGCCCTCCTTCAGGGGACCGCCCTTCAAGCCCGCTTCCGCGTCGAGGGAGGTGAGGCTGAAGAAAAGGGGAGGGGACTCGCCGTCCTCGACCATGCCCTTGATGTGGCCGACCCGGACGCCCCCCCTCCTGCGCAGGGCCTCCCGCAGGCTATCGATAAATCTCTGCATCGCCGCCCGGAGTGAGGCCTGCGCGGCGGGGAAGGCCTCCACGCGCACGGATACGCTCACGAAGTCCTCAGCATCCATGCACGCACTCTTTCCGCCGCCACGTCCAGGTTGGTGCCGTCGAGGGCCGAGACCCTTACCACCTCGGCGCGGGGGTTGATCTCCCGCAGCCTGTTCTCCGTGGCCTCGAGAAGGCCTGTATCTCCGCGGTCGGCCTTGTTCAACAACACGATGTCGGCGTGCTTGAGCTGGTTGATCACGAAGGGCATGGGAACCTCCAGGTAAAGCTCGCTCCTCTCCAGGTCGGCCAGGGATATCACCAGAGGCGCCTCCAGTTCACGGTAATACTTACCAAGGGTGTCCAGGATGCTCTCCACCCGGGCCAGGCCCGAAGCCTCCAGGATGACGCCGGCGGGGTCGAGGTCGGCCTTGATCTCGCGCATGCTCACCACCAGATCGCCCGCCAGCTGGCAGCACACGCAGCCCGAGAAGAGCTCCCTCACACGCAAGCCTTGCCCCACCAGGTAGGAGCCGTCGATGCTCACCTCTCCCGCCTCGTTCTCGAGGATGACGAAGTCGAGACCGTCCTCCCCCGCGAGCCTCTTCGCCAGGCCTAGGAGGAAGGTGGTCTTGCCGGAACCCAGGAAACCCGAGACGATGATCAGTTTCACGGCTTGCCGCCTCCCTTTTCTGCGCCGAGTATAACATCTCCGGCCCCGTGCGATCTTCCCGGCGGTACCCTATTACGGGTCCTCGCCGGGCGAGGCAGGGATGTCGTGGGGGTCAACGGGCGATGGTCAGGTGGGCATAGTCCCGACCACAGGGGCTCGTAGGGCGAGGTTGGGACGCCGCCCGCCTCCCTCGCTCGCAGTCGGGAGCAGCGCGGGTGCGCATGCTTCCGCGAGCGCTTCCCCCGCCTACCGGCGCCACCCTTGTCACGCAGCAGGAAAGCTTGTATGCTTGTATATACAAGATTCCGAGGTACGACTGGGACTCGGGAGCGTTTCGGTGAGACGGTTCGAGATAGAGACGGATTCCTTCACCCCGGCATATTTCCAGCTCGCGCAGATGCTCCACCGGGAGGTGATGAGCGGCAACCTGCGCCCCGGCGACCGCGTTCCCTCCGAGAACGAGTTGAGCGAGGGATACGGCGTGAGCCGCATGACCGCGCGCAGGGCCATCGAACTCCTGGTGGAGAAGGGGGTGGTGCGCAGGGAAAAAGGCAGGGGTACCTTTGTCAGCAGGCCCCGCATCGAGGGAGGGCTCTTCCTCATCCCCGACCTCCATGACGAGATGCGCATGCAGGGGCTGTCCAGCGAGGTGAGGCTCCTGGGGGTGCGCGTGGTGCGTGCGGGAAAGACCGCGGCCTCCAGGCTGGGGATAAAGAAGGGGGAGAAGGTCATCTACCTGGAGAGGATCCTCGAGGGAGGGGACGAGCCGCTGGTGCTCGACCGCAAGTACGTCCTGCTCGACCGCTCCCAGCCGCTGCTCGAGTCGGAGCTGGGACACGGATCGATGCAGGAGCTTTTCGCGGGAAATCCGGACATGGCCCCGGTGAGGGCGGACCTCAAGCTGTCCGCCACCGTCCTCTCGGCCCGCGAGGCCAAGCTCCTGGAGAGCGGGGAGGGAGCGCCCGCCTTTTGCTTGGAGCAGCTTATCTTCGCGGCCAACGACCGGAGGGTGGTGTGGGGGTGGTTGATATACCGTGGGGACAGGTTCAGCTTCGAGTCTTCGAGCCGGCTACTCTGAGGTGATGCGGATTGGACATGAAAGAGAGACTGATCAAGGCCATGGGAGACCTGGATGAAGAGGGGGTTGTCTCCTGCGTTGAGGCCTTGCTCTCCGCCGGCGCAGATCCCCTGCTCATCATCGAGTTGTGCCGCGCCGGATTCGAGGTCGTGGGAAGGCGGTACGAGTGCCGGGAGTACTACCTATGCTCCGATGCAACGGCTTCGAGGTGCATGACCTGGGAGTGGACGTGGCCCCGCAGGCGTTTGTGGACAAGGCTTCCAGCACCGGCGCGGGCATGGTGGCCATGTCCGGCCTGCTCACCCTGGCCTTTGATGCCATGAAGGACATCGTCGAGGCCTTGGCCGAGGCGGGGCTGCGCGACAGGCTCAAGATCATCATCGGGGGCGGCCCGGTGAACGAGAAGGTGCTCGAATACTGCGGGGCGGACGCCTACGGAAAGGACCCCACGGATGCGGTGAAGCTCGCCGGTCAGTACCTGGGTCGATGAGGCGAAGAGAATCGAGCTGCGTGGACGACAGGAGGAGGGCCTTGTGATGAAGATAACCAAGCTGCTCCATCCCGGGGATACCATGACCGCGGAGGAGAGGTTGCAGGCGGCCATCAACCTCCAGGTCCCCGACCGCGTCCCGTCGATGCCCTCACCGAAGGATATTTCCTGGTCTGCAGGTTGGCCAGCCTGTTGATGGGCATCAGGCGGGTGGAGATATTCGTACACCGCTCCTCGACGGATTTCATCTCCCCCGAGACCTTCCGCAAGCTCTCCTTCCCCTCCCTGAAGTCGCTGGTGGATAAGCTCGTGGCCGCCGGCATCACCCCCATCCTGCACTGCGACGGCAACTGGGACATGAACTTGGAGACCCTCAGGGAGCTCCCGGCCGGAAACGTCGTCGTCCAGTTCGACGGCCCCACGGATATCTTCCTGGCCAAGCGGGTCATCGGGGACCGTATATGCATCATGGGAGACGTGCCCCCCGACCTGCTCACCCTGGGCTCGCCCGCCGAGGTGGACGAGTACTGCCACCGCCTCATCGAGGAGGTGGGCAGGGGAGGAGGCTACATCATGGGGGCCGGCTGCGAGATACCCCCCAACGCGCGGCCGGAGAACGTAAAGGCCATGCTGGACTCGGTGGTCAGGTACGGCTATTACAAGGCCGGGGCCTAGGGTCACGCGGCATACACGCCCGGTCGGGTAAGCGATATTCCGGGATGCTGTGGGCGGCGGGAACGCTGCCAGTCGGCCTTCGGGTCCCGGCGCGGCGCGTTCAACAAGCGCTCCCTTCGCTCCCGGACGGGCGGGAATCTCCGGCGGGCATCTTGACTTATATATCTCTACTTTTATGATAGGGAAAGTAGTGTTAATAGCCTTGAGGCCAGCCGCCGGTTTTCGAGACTCGGGGAGGCCGGGGGCGCGGGATCCGAAGAGAAGCGGGAGAGTGGAACCGGGGGTAGGGGGATGGCAAAAGGCATGGAGCGATGGGGGAGGAAAGGGTTGGCGAAGAGGGACGGCAAGAGGGGATGGAGGATAAGAGAAGGATAGGCGGAAAGGCGGTAGAGATGAGGCTGTACGACGACATCACTCAGACGGTGGGAAACACCCCCCTGGTGAGGCTCAACCGCGTCACCGCGGGGTGCCGGGCTGAGGTATACGCCAAGCTCGAGTTCTTCAATCCCCTCTCCAGCGTCAAGGACCGCATCGGGGTGAGCATGATCGAGGACGCCGAGAGGAGGGGGCTCATCGGCGAGGACAGCGTGATCATCGAGCCCACCAGCGGCAACACCGGCATCGCCCTGGCCTTCGTCTGCGCGGCCAGGGGCTACCGCCTCATCCTCACCATGCCCGACACCATGAGCCTGGAGCGGCGCAAGCTCCTGTCCGTGCTAGGAGCGGAGCTGGTGCTCACCCCGGGGACGCAGGGGATGAAGGGGGCGATAGAGAAGGCCGAGGAGATCCTCGCCATCACCCCCGGGGGGTTCATGCCCCAGCAGTTCCGCAACCCGGCCAACCCCGCCGTGCACCGTGAGACCACCGCGCGCGAGATCTGGGAGGACACCGACGGGCGGGTGGACATCCTGGTGGCGGGGGTGGGCACCGGGGGCACCATCACCGGGGTGGCCGAGGCCATCAAGGAGAAGAAGCCCTCCTTCCTCGCCGTGGCCGTGGAGCCGGAGGCATCGCCGGTACTCTCCGGGGGAGAGCCGGGACCGCACCGCATCCAGGGCATCGGCGCCGGGTTCGTCCCCGACATCCTGAGAACGGACCTCATCGACGAGGTCATCACCGTCTCCGAGGAGGACGCCGGCGAGACCGCGCGGAGGCTGGCCCGGGAAGAAGGGATACTCGCCGGCATCTCCTCCGGGGCCGCGACCTGGGCGGCGGTCCAGGTGGCCTCGCGGGAGGAAAACGAGGGGAAGCTCGTGGTGGTGGTGATCCCTTCCTGCGGAGAGCGCTACCTCTCCACCTGGCTCTTCGAGCCGCTGATAAAGAAGGCGGAAAGGAAAGAAGGGTCATAATGTGCAAAGCCGGGGCGGGGAGGGCGGAAAGGTGATGGGGAGCTGACATGCGCCTGCCCACCAAGGCGAGGTACGGCATGCGCGCCATGCTCGACCTGGCCCTGCACGCCGCGGAGGGCCCGGTGCTCATGCGGGACATCGCCTCCCGCCAGGGCCTGCCGGTGAAATACCTGGAGCAGGTGCTCATCCCGCTGCGGCAGGCCCGCCTGGTGCGCAGCGCCCGCGGCGCCCGGGGCGGCTACATGCTGGCGCGGGATGCGTCGGAGATAAACCTGCTGGAGATCGTGGAGGCGAGCATGGGCGATCTCGCCATGGTCGACTGCACGGAGGACCCAGGCTATTGCGCCAGGGTCGACGCCTGCGCGACCTACGTCATCTGGAAGGAGCTGACGGAGACCATCAGGGAGACCCTGGCCAAGAGGTCCCTGGCCGACCTGGTGGACATCGAGAGGGGGGTGCGCAAGGAGCGGTCCTCCGCAGGCCGGTCGGCCGTGGGCAGCGCACAAGAAAGGAAATAGGATATGGCGATGTACAGCGAAACGGTCATGGAGCACTTCACCAACCCGCGCAACGTGGGCGAGATCGAGGACCACGAGAGCGGGCGGACATGAACGGCGTGGATGAGCTCCTCGTAGGCGAGGACGCCCTGGCGGAGATGATCCTGCGGGCGAAGGAGGAGCGCCGCGCGATCATCCTGGCCCATAACTACCAAAGGCCCGAGGTGCAGGACATCGCCGATTTCGTGGGCGACTCCCTGGGGCTGGCCCGCCAGGCGGCCTCCACCGACGCCGAGGTCATCGTCTTCTGCGGGGTGCACTTCATGGCCGAGACCGCCTCCATCCTCTCCCCCGAAAAGGTAGTGCTCCTGCCGGATATGGAGGCCGGCTGCCCCATGGCGGACATGGCCGGGGCCGCGCAGGTGAGGAAGGCGCGGGAAGAGCATCCCGGGGCGGCGGTGGTCTCCTACGTCAACACCACCGCGGCGGTGAAGGCGGAGAGCGACTGCTGCTGCACCTCCTCCAACGCCGTGGAGGTGGTACGCAGCGTGGAGGCGGAAGAGGTCATCTTTGTCCCGGACCGCAACCTCGCCGCCTACGTGGCGGACCGGGTGCCCGAGAAGAGGATCATCCCCTGGGACGGGTTCTGCCACGTGCACCAGGGCATCCAGGCCGAGCATGTGCTCAAGGCCCTGGAGGAGCATCCCCGCGCCGAGGTCATCGCCCACCCCGAGTGCACGCGGGAGGTGCTGGCGCTTGCCCATCACATCCGCAGTACCTCCGGCATGGTGGACGCCGCCGCCGCCTCGCCGGCCGAGGTGTTCATACTGGCTACCGAGGCGGGCATGATCCATCCCCTGACCAAGGCGGTTCCCGGCAAGAGGTTCTACCCGCCCGCCCGCGAGCCCGTGTGCCCCAACATGAAGCTCACCACCTTGACTAAAGTGCTCAGGGCGCTGGAGACTCTTACGCCCCAGGTCCGTGTGCCGGAGGAGATCAGGGTAAGGGCCCTGCGGGCGGTGGAGAGGATGCTGGCGCCGGCATGATTCGCGCGGTTCTGCCCCACCTAGGTCAAGAAGGGTCAGGGCCGGGGGGAAGTGGTAGAGGCGAAGACAGGTTGCGGGCGTCCGCGAGGCGGTGAACCAACACATTACCGGAGCCCGGGATATTTCGCCCTTATGGAGCTCCCGGCCCGGTGGATGGAGGAATGCAAGGATAGGGGTGTATGTGTCCACGATGTAGTGAACCAGCACAGTAGCTTGACAAGCGGGAGGGCGTGAAAGGATAATTTACGAGCGCGGCCTTCCGCGGGAGAGAACGTCGCGCAAGGGGAAAAGAGATGAAACGGATTTCCGGACAGTTGATGGGAGGTTTTCCCTGGTGGTGGCGGACCCGCCGTGGCGGTGTTTGCCCACCCCGCGTCTGGTAAGCTAGGGCAGGCATCAGAGGCCACGGAGACAAGGACTCCGTGGCCGATTTTCTTTCAGTAAAAGCGCGAGGACCGGAAAAGAGGATCAGGAGGAGAGGAGATGAGCGAGAAGACGAAGGTGGTAAAACTTTCCGAAGAGCATATCCCGGAGGCGTGGTACAACGTGCTGCCGGACCTCCCCAAACCCCTGGAGCCGCCGCTGCATCCGGCGACCCGGCAGCCGGTGGGACCCGATGACCTGGCGCCCCTCTTTCCCATGGGGCTCATCGAGCAGGAGGTGAGCGGGGAGCGCTACATAGAGATCCCCGCGGAGGTGCGCGAGATATACAAGATCTGGAGGCCCACATCCCTGGTGCGGGCGACCAGGTTGGAGAAGTACCTGCAGACCCCGGCGCGCATCTATTTCAAGAACGAGGGGGAGAGCCCGGCGGGGAGCCACAAGCCCAACACCGCCGTTGCCCAGGCCTACTACAACAAGAAGGAGGGCGTGCGCAAGCTCACCACGGAGACGGGAGCCGGACAGTGGGGGAGCGCCCTCTCCATGGGCTGCAATTACTTCGGCCTGGAGCTGCAGGTGTTCATGGTGCGCTCCAGCTTCCAGCAGAAGCCGTACCGGCGCGTGCTCATGGAGACCTGGGGAGCGAAGGTGCAGCCAAGCCCCAGCGAGATGACGGTGACAGGAAGGAAGATACTGGAAAGGGATCCCGACACCCCGGGAAGCCTCGGCATCGCCATCTCCGAGGCCATCGAGCTGGCGGTGCAGGGAGACGACGTGAAGTACAGCCTGGGGAGCGTGCTCAACCACGTGCTCCTTCACCAGACGGTGATCGGCCTGGAGGCCAAAAAGGCCTTCGAGGTCATCGACGACTACCCGGACATGGTCATCGGTTGCGTGGGAGGAGGTTCGAACTTCGGCGGCACCGCTCTTCCCTTCGTGAAGGAGAAGGTGGATGGCAGCGACATCCGCATCATCGCCGTGGAACCCACCTCCTGTCCCACCCTCACCGGGGGCCGCTTCGAATACGATTTCGGGGACATCGCGGAGATGACTCCCCTGCTGCTCATGTACACCTTGGGCCACGATTTCGTGCCCCCGGCCTCCCACGCCGGAGGACTCAGGTACCACGGCGACTCGCCCATCGTGAGCCTGCTGGTGAAGGAAGGCCTTGTGGAGGCGCGGGCCTACCACCAGGTGGAGGTGTTCGAGGCCGCGGTGACCTTCGCGCGCACCGAGGGGTTCGTCCCCGCCCCCGAGACCTCCCACGCCGTGAAGGCGGCCATCGACGAGGCGGTGAAGTGCCGGGAGAGCGGGGAGTCCAAGTGCATATTCTTCAACTTCTCCGGCCACGGCTACCTAGACCTATCCGCCTACGACGATTACCTGGCGGGCAAGCTGAGCGACGTATAGGCGAACGCCATAGACCACCGCGGCGTAAACAGGGGGCGGCGTCGCCGCCCCCTGCCCATATGAGGGATGTGTGGTCCATCCCGCTCCGCCAGGTCGCCTTCCTCCTGAGGGTCAATTCAAGAAAGGAGGAAAGCTGTGAGCAAACCTGGCGAACGGTCCTCAAGGGAAATGGCCGCACGGTTAAGGGAAGAGGCCATGCAGAGGGAGAAGGCCATCATGCAGAGGCTCATGGCAGAGGAAAGAGAGATCTTTTTGGAGGAAAACCCCGAGGACAAGGGCAACGAGTCTTACGAGGGATCGCGCCCTGGAGCCCGTGACCTCCGGGGCTCTCAAGCGCGCACTTTGATGTAGCCGTTTTCCCTGAACCAGTCGACCGCCTTCTCGACCGTCGTCCTGATCGGGGTCAGCGGCAGGCCCAGTTCGTTGACCGCCTTGGAGTTGTCGAAATGCTCGCCCATCTTCCCCAGGCGCACCTGGGACACGGAGACGAGGGGTTGCTTCCTGGCCATGCGCGCGTAGGCCTCGAAGAGGTAGCCCAGCGAAAGCGCGATCCCGTAGGGGAGCTTGAGCCTGGGCGGCCTGACCCCGGCGACCTCCGCGACCAGCCTGAAGAACTCCCCCACCATCAGGTTCTCGTTCCCCAGGATGTACCTCTCTCCGATCCTTCCCCGTTCAGCCGCCAGCAGGTGCCCGCGCGCCACGTCCTCGACGTCGATGACGTTTATCGCCCCGTCGATGTACCCCGGCATGTCCCGGTTGGCGATGTCGACGATGAGGGCGCCGGAAGGCGTGGGCTTGACGTCCCTCACCCCGATGACCAAGGTGGGGTTCACGATCACCAGGGGAAGGCCCCGGTCGCATATCTTCTTGGCCTCCAGCTCCGCCAGGTACTTGGAGATGGCGTAATGGTCCCCCGCCTCCCAGCCGTTGAACTCGGCCTCCTCGTTCACATAGTTGCCGGCCCCGTGGGAGCCTATGGTGTTGGAGGTGCTGGTGTAGACGACCTTCTCCAGCCCCTGGGCCAGGGCCTCCTCCAGGACGTTCTTCGTGCCCTCGACGTTTATCTTGTAGAAGAGGTCCTTGTTGGGAGACCAATGCGCGAAATAGGCGGCGGCGTGGTAGAGGGCATCGCAGCCCTTCAGCGCGGCCCGCATGGACTCCCTGTCGCGGGTGTCGCCGTACACCCTCTCCACGTCCAGGCCGTCGATGTTCCGCGTGTCGCTGTCCCTTCTAACCGTCACGCGCACATCCGCGCCCTGGTTCAGGAGTTCTCTCACCACCATGGAGCCGATAAAGCCGGTGGCGCCGGTGACCAGAGCCTTCATGCCACTTCCGTTCTCGCTTGCGGACATACCGGCACTCCCCATGCCGGCCGGATCTACCTTACCGCATGATGCGGGGTCTGTCATAGCTTCGCGGCGTAAGCATCCGCGGGGCCGGGACGGTGCCTCTCCATAGTCCCGGCGGCGGCAAGGGGCGCGGAAGGGCCGGCGAGTGAGAGCTCGGACGCGCTACGCGGCCTCGACCGTCACCGCGAGGCTGCCATCCTCTTCCCTGACGAAGCTCGACTTCCCTTCGCGGCCGGTGAGGATCTCGAACATGCCGTGCAGCAGGCCGACGACCATGAGATGCGGATAAGCGTTCTCCACCTTGGCCTCGAGCCGGCGCTCGCCGAGGTCGTAGCCGGCGAGCTCGCCCAAGCCTCTCACGGCAAGGAAGTCCCTGACGTCGGACTCGGATGCCAGCTCCTCCCTTTGCAGGATGCTCTTCGCGCAGTCCTTCTGGGCTTCCAGGATCATCGGTATGATCTCCTCGCCCAACTCGAGCTCGAACTCCCTGAAGATCGCCTCCAGGTTGCTGGTGCTGAGGAAGGTCATGCGCCTCCCGGTCCTGCTGTCCGTTATAACGCCCTCCTCGTGGTCGAAGACGACTTCTTTCATGAACAGGGGAGTCCCGCACCTCCCGCACCTGTCGAAGCGGATAGACCCGGGCTTGGGAGCGACGAACACCGGCTCCAGCCGCGAGGATAGGGCCGTATCAGCTTCCTCCCCCCTGCTGATGGTGCAGAGAAGGCTGTCTCCCGCTTCCTTGAAATCGACGCTGGCCGGCAGGCCTTCGACGGCGTTGAAGGCGGCCGCGAGGTCGCCGGCGAGGAGGGGGAGGCTGTACACGTTTCTGCACAGGACGGTGAAATACTCTCCACGCTTGATGTCCCGGACCTCGAAACGGCCGAGTCCGAAGGTAGCCCCCAGGGTAGCCACGCCGTTGTAGACCATGCGGGCCGCCACGGAGCGAGCCAGGACCCCCTTTATCCCGGACAGATATTCCTGCAGGATTCCGAGGGTGTCCTTGCGCCTCGCCTCCATGATGATGCGGAAGATGGACTTGCCGATCGAGGCCTCGATGTTCGCGAACAGGCCGTTCAGCCCCGCCACCTCGTAAAAAGCGCTCCGCTCCCGGGCGGTTTCGCCGTTTGCCTCGAAGGTGAGGATGGACCCGTTGTCCTGCCAGCGGTTTTCCTTGGCCACCTGCTTCGGCACCCCGCATTCCGGGCAGACTCTGACCTTCTTCATCTCGCATCTCCTCCATATTCGATGGTCGCTTTTCCGTCTCACCGCCGTCTTCAGCGCCGCGCGCCGAAAACCGGACGACTATGTACAGGCTTCGGAATATGAGGCGGTGGGGTTTAACCGCAAGGGCCGCAGCCCGATGAAAGCGGCCTCTCCGCGCTACCTGCAAGGAATACAAGCGGGGCGATGTCCCCTGGCGGGCTTTGCCCCCCTGGCCGTAAGGTTCGCGAGGCTCTCCCCCGGGAGGGCGGGGCTCAGTGCCGGTGTGAAGAGGGCGGGGGGTCGGATCTTTCCCGCAGGACCGACCTCAGCCTTTCCGCTATCGCTTCCGCCAGGACCGCCTTGTCCGCCCCCGCCTTCAGGCCCCGCGCCAGCGGCTCGAGGCTCGCCATGACCTCGTCGTTGGGGCCGGGCAGGGCGACGATCATGGCGCCGTTGTACTCGCCCACCGCTATCCTCACCCCGTCTTTCACGTGCCTGCCCGTCCCCACCTCGTAATGGCAGACGTAGGGGGCTGCGGCGTCCCGGTCCACTTCCATCACCGCTTCCACGGTCTGGTCCTTGTCCTCCGCGCCCACCCCTCCCGTGGTGACGATCAGGCCGTAACCGCCGATCTCGGCCGCTTCCCGTATCCTCGCGGCGATGGCCACCCTGTCGTCCTCGAGGATGCCTCCCTGCTCCACCCTGAATCCCTCATCGGCCAGATGTCTCATTATGGCGGGGGCGTTGGTGTCCTCGATCTCCCGCCTTTCCACCTCGGCGCCGGTGGAGAAGACGATCGCCCGCCTGGCGACGTTGCGGAGGATCTCGCCCGCCATCCTCTCTCCCCGCTCGAGCGCTTCGAGCGCCCGCTCCCTTTCCAGGCCTATCCACCCCAGCATCCCGCGCGAGGAGACGGCCGTCCTCTCCGTCACCCTGACGCCCGGCAGGCTTCCAAGGCCCTCGATGAGGTCCCTCTCCCGCCCCACCACGGCGCGGGCATCGACGCGGCCGCCGTGGAGATCCAGCACCAGCGTCCCGTCGCGGTAGTCGGCCACGAGCACCTCCCCGCGCTCGAGCCCCAGGACGTCCGCCGCGGTCTCCGCGATGGCCGTGAGGTTGGCATGGCTCAGGTGGATGTCGTCGATGCGCAGCTCGGTCTTCCTCAGCAGGACATAGTCGCCCATGGCCTCCGCCTCACTCCAGCCCCCTCTGCTTGAGCCATTTCGGCAGCAGCTCCTCCTCGACCCTCCTGCTCACCCCGGGGGCTTTCTCGACCAGCTCGTCGGCCAAGGAAGGGCTGAGGTTGAGGTGGCCGAAACTGCCGTCGAATATCAGCACCTTGTCGGTGTGCGCGGCCCGTTTCGCCTTGCGCATGGCGGTGGGGAAATCGCGCACCGCTCTTATCAGCCCGAGGTTGCCGAGGTCCTTGAACAGCGGGTTGGCCCGGTCCAGCTTGAGGTACTCCAGCTGGTCCCGGCCCACCACGTAGATGGGCTTGGAGAAGAGGTTCAGGAAGGGTATGCCTCCCCACTGCTGGTTGAAGACCACCACCTTGAGCGCGGGGTTTATGCCGTCGCTGAGCATACGGGTGGCCAGATCGGCCCGTTCCTCGAAGGGGACCTCGTCGATCATCATCAGCGCCGACGGCGAATCCAGGTCCATGATGCTGCGGCCGCGGCAGTTGGAGAACATGAGCACGCCGAAGGTCACGCCGCCCGCGTGCACGTAGTACCCCCACCTCCCTCCGTCGATCACCGCGATACACTCCTCGATGGACTCGAAGAGCTGTTGCATCTTTCCGTACCTCTCCAGGTGGCCCCTGGTGACCCGCCGGTCCAGGGCGAAGAGGTCGTTGTCGGCGTCGATGGCCAGGATCCCCGCGGGGGACATGCGCATGAAGCAGCTGAAGGCGTACCTCTCGCGGATGAAGGGGGACCTGTAGATGGCCACTGGCAAAAAATTGCAGCTGCGGTTCTTGTAGGAGAAATGGTAGGCGGAGCGCGATTCCAGGCGCGCGTAGGACATGATGAAGGCCTTGAAGCTCCTTCCCAGGAAGCGGTGGAAATACATCTCCCTGGGGTCGTCGTAGTAGGAATGGACGAACCAGTCCGCGTCGTAGGCCTTCTTGATGCCGTAGAGCGTGCCTATCTCGGTCTCGATGGCGACCCCTTCATCGTAGGGGCCGAACTCGAAGAGCCTGCCCTCGAAGAGCTCGTCGAGGCGGAAGGCGGCGACCACCTCCTCCGTCTCCCTGAAGCCCCGGTATGCCGCCACGCCGAGGCGGATGTCCTCGCAGCCGGTCCTCTCCCGGATGGCGTCCCTGATCGCTCCGAGCATCTCCCGGTAAGGCCAGCCGCCCAGGATGCTGAAACCGTGCTCGGAAGCGAGCAGGTGCACCCTGTCGCCCGGCCTGATCATCCCCATGTCGATGTCCTCGAGTGCCTTAAGGGTGCTGCCGCGCACGGCGGAACAGTCTTCCCCGTAGCAGTAGATGGCCTCCGACATCTCGGGAAAGAGCGAGGAGACCGCGAGGGAGACGAAGCCCGGGTGGGCGGCGGCGCGCCTGCGGGGCGGGGACTGGTAGACCGATTCCATCAAGGGCGCCGGCTCTATGGCGGGCGGGTACATCACCGTCATGCCCCCCTTTCGTCACATATCCCGCGAGCTTCCCTTATCATCCTCACGTCCTCGAGCAGGCGGTACTGGGGGAACTCGGCGTCGATCTCCCGCAACCTGTCCTCGGGGATGTCCAGCGGGCTCAGGGGATGGTGGTAGAGGTGGCTCCCGGCCCTTTCCTCCGGCCGCACGCCGCCGGCTTCCAGTATCTTGAATATGTTCACCAGGCAGTAGATGCCGCATCCCCTCCTGACGCCGGTCATGGCGCAGACGTCCTCCGGGGTCTTCGCCCCTTTCAGCACCGCCCCGGCCAGCTCCTGGGCGGTGACGAAGGTGCAGGCGCAGATGGCCTCCCCCGGGGCCAGCCCCACCTTGCGGCATATCTCCAGGATCCTGTCCCGGTCGAGGCCGGCCACCTCCACCGAGAGGGCGTTATCCCAGCGGCGAGGGAGCATGGCGATGGCGTTTTCGGGACAGGCATCCATGCAGCGCTGGCAGTCGATGCACCGCCTGGCGTCGACGGCCATCCTCTTTTCCTCCCGCGCCAGGGCGATGGCCCCGGCGGGGCAGATCTCCTCGCATTTCCGGCATGTCCTGCAGAGGGCATGGTCGACGTCGGCGACGAACTCCCGCACGATCATGGCGGCTCCTTTCGCAGCTCGGCCCTTTTGAGCCGCGCGGGCTTTTTCTTCCTGAAGCTGCCGGCCGCCTCGCCCAGGAGAACGAGGAGATAGTCCATGGCGGAGAGGTCGCCCGCGAAGGTCATCAACCCCCGGTTCATGAAATCCATGGCGTTGAGGCGCAGCTTCTTGCCCAGGGTGTCGGCGTCTCCCCAACCGTTCCAAGTGGCCGAGAAATCGGCCAAGCCCCCGGCTTCGCCGCCATAGGTGAGCCGGCCTCCCTCCAGCCGGAAAAAGCCCACCGCGGGGCCCTTGCCGGAACGCACGGCGAAGGAGAGGTCTCTCTCCGCTAGGCGCCGCCTGAAGTCCGGGTTCACGAGCGCCGCGGCCATAAAGGCCGCCTTGAGCAGCAGGTAGGTGCAGCGAAGGACCGTCTTGAAAAGCATCATCAGCTCCTCCGGCTCATTCTCGAGCGTCCGACTCCGCGGTCATGACCTCCATGCGCATGTCCAGAAGCGGGGCATCGACGATGGCCCGCCCGATATCCAGGATGTCCACGTCCATGGACTTCAACTCCTTCAGGTCCTCGATCCCGATGTTCCCCGCGAAAGCGATCTTCACCCTTTCCCGCAGGCCGCGGCCGGAGAGGGCCGCGGACACCCGGGCGATATCCTCCTTGCGCCCCGTGTCTATGAAGACGATGGACGCCCCACGGGAGGCGGCCTCGCATGCCTCCTCGGCGACGTCCCCGTGCCTCCCCTTGAGCTGTACCACCTTCTCGCACCCGTTCATCTCCGCCACGGCCTCCAGGCAACCCCGGATGCCCCCGAGCATCTCCACGTAGTTCTTGTCCAGGTAGACGAAGGGGCGGGGGGATATGCGGAAGGAGCCGCCGCCGGCCGCGACGGCCCCGCGGACGGCGTCCTTGATCTCTGGTGGCATCTTTTTCCAGGCTCCGCACACGATCCGCGGCTTCTTCCCCGCCCTCTCCACGAACTCGCGCGTGGCGGTGGCGATGCCCGAGGGCTTGGCCATCAGCCCGATCAGGACCTCCTCGGCCCGGGCCATCTGTTCCGGGGTCCCCCGCAGCCTGGCCAGGACCTCGCCCGCGCGCACCCGCGTGCCCTCCCCGGCGATGCTCTCCAGGATGATCCCCAGCCTCTCGGCCTCCTCGGCGGCGGCGCCGCTGCCCGCCAGGACCCCGTCTTCGTCGGAGATGATGCACGCGGTGAAGGTCTTGCGCGCGATGCCGCGGAAGATCGCGTACCTCACATCGACGGGGGGTTTGACATCCATCGCCGTCTTTCTGCCATGCCGGAAGACCAAGGGCCAGCCAGATAGAGTATATCCGATACGGGCGGCGCCGGCACCATCCCTTCCTGAACTAACGGACTAATCTTTTTCCTCGGGGACCTCCCGGAGGATCTGAGGATCATGACCTCGAGCTCACGCAGGAGATGGACGGCGACAAGGGCGAGGTCTCCCTGAAAAAGGGCAAGGCAAGTTACCGCGGCGAGGACGGCAAAAAGGTCGAGGTGGATCTGGAGGACGCCGTTGCGGATACCCAGAAGCTTGTGCGGGTCGGCGGGAAGTGGCACATCGACATGGAGAGCTTCGAGGACCAGGAGGATTTTCTGGCCGGCTACGTCAAGGGCGGTAGCCAAGGCGGGTGCGACAGGGACATCGGAAAGGGCATGAGGAGCCATGAGAGCGCGCAGATCGGCATAGCCTTCGACTATACCCGGAGGGATGGGCCGTCAACGAGTACTCCAAGGGTTTTGTGGAGGCCGTACCGTCCGGAGCCGAGAGCGGGGCAAAGGCGACCTTCTCCACCGAAACCTCTCCGTTGTGGCATATACCCTGGGTTACCGGATAGCCTCTCAGGTCCGGGAACTGGAAGACCAAAACTGGCCATAGGAGGTGACTTCGGCGATGCCGGCCGGGGTCCCGGCCGCCCAGATCGTCTTCTCATGTCTGGGCGAGCAGTACTACGGATACAAGGTCATGGATACCATCATGATTTTTGGAGATAACGCTTGTTCCATATCCTGCGTCGCCCGGGAGGAGGTCTTCGAAAAACATCTGGGCGCCACCCGGAAGATGATGAGCCTTTTCAAGCGGTTGAGCGGTTATCGAGCGGCCTTGCGCCGCCGGCGACGGGACATGGCCGCCTTTCCCCGGGCATCCTATATAATCTGGGCATGAGAAGGATTTGCGTTGTCTTCGCCGTCCTCCTGTTGGCCGCAACCCCGGCGCTCCTCGCGCCAGGCTGCGGGAGCGGGGGGGAGAAGGAAGGCGAGGAAGGAGCGGCGATGTTCGCCATCCAGGAGATCCTCGTCCCCAGGGAACGCGATTCCAGCTTCGTGGTGGCCTGGACCAGGAGGTCCACGGGCATCGGGGACGTCTCCATAGAACAGCTGGGTCTGCGCTTCTGGAAGTGGGAGGGCTCCGGGCTGGTGGAGATCACCCTCGAGGAGTACAAGGACCTCGGGGCGCGGCACAGGGACGGCAGCACTTCCTGGACCTACAGCCAGCACACCGTCACGGTCATGGAGCTGGACGAGAAAAAGGGCGAGGCGGTGGTGGAGATAAGCTCCCTCTACGGCCCGCTCACCGGCGCGGGCATACGTTACCTCCTGCGCAGGGAGGGCGGCTCCTGGAAGAAGGTCTCCGAGGAGACGGTATGGATCTCCATGCTCCGCGGCGGAGACCGGGTGACGGTCTTACCCGCGCATTCGCTGGCATAATATTCCATTCAGGCTGGCTAGTAATTGAGGGCGCGGAAGACCAGCAGACCCAAATTCTCGGAGACCTCGTCCGCGCTCCCATCGATGAAGCCGCTCTGGCGGCTGTAGGCGGTGAACCCCACGAGGGTCACCAGTATCTGGGCCGCGATGCGCGCGTCAAGCCCCGCGCACTTCCCCGCCTGCTGCATCTCCCTGATCTTGTCCTCGAGGATGCCGGTGAAGACATTGTGGAAATCGTTGAACACCTCGCCGAACATGGGGGTCTCCAGCGCGGCCTCTATATAGACGTTGTTGAGGTCGCCGTGGCGGTCGAAGACCTCGTTGATGCCCCGCAGGAGGATGCGGATGGCGTCATAGTCGTCGAAGGCGATGCGCTGCATGAGCACGCGCGATGACTCCCCCAGCCGCGCCAGCTCGCGGATGAAATCCTCGAGGATGGCCATGAGCACGTCGTCCTTGCTCTTGAAGTAGTCGTAGAAGGTGCCGTGTCCGCACCCCGCGCGTTCGATGATGTCCACCACCTTGGTGCGGTGGTAGCCCTTCTCCAAGAAGACGTCGTGGGCGGCGTCTACGATCCTGCTGCGGGTCATCTCGGACTTGCTCCGCTTGGCCATGTGCCTGAAACCTCCCGCGGACCCCGGGCGACGGGGCCGGTCATGCCCTCGATAGCATGTCGGTTCCTTATGGGAAATATATCACATGGGGGGCGCGCGATAAACGCGGCGGGGCTTGCGTCGTTGACAGAGCGGAATGCCGGTGCGAATATGAATCCGTACTAACGCTGCGTCTGTGTTCATTCAGGGGAGGGAAGATCGATGAGGCTGTTTCCGGACAAATACAAGCTCGCCCTGGCCAGGGACCTCACCTTGGCGAACTTCCACGACCGCATGGCGGAGCTGCGCGGGGAGAAGACGATCTGCAGGCTGCACGAGCCTTTGCGCTACCGGGACTTCAGCCTGGGGGAGTTGTCCTTCGCCGACGCGGCGCGTTTCGTGGACCGGGCCGCCTCCGCCCTGCGAGACCTGGGAGTAAAGCCCGGGGAAAGGGTGGGGGTGAACACCTCCAACAACGTCGACCTGCCCCTGCTGGTGTTCGCCATCGCCCGCGCCGGGGCCATAGCGGTGCCCATGAACTACATGCTCAAGGCCAGGGAGATGGATTACATCCTCGGAAACTGCGGCGCGGAGACCCTTATCCTGGACCGGGAGGTCTTCGAGGCCAATGTGGGGGACAAGGGGGCGCTGCACGGGATCGCGCGCTGGGTCGCCGCGGGACCGGCGGACGATTGTCCGGAGGGGTTCTTGTCGCTCGATGAGGCCATGTCCGCCGCCTCCGGGGGCGGGGCTTCGCGCCTGGACCCCGACCAGCCGGTGGCCATCTTCTACACCTCGGGCACCACGGGTTTCCCCAAAGGGGCGGTGATGACCTCGCGCAGCCTGCTCACCGCCCAGAAGATCGCCGCCGCCGTGCTTCCGGTGGGGCCCGGCTTCAAGGGCGTGTTCTGCCTTCCGGCGGCCCACGTCATGGGGTTCGGCTGTTACATCATAGGGTGCTGCGTGGGGCTGCAGGCCTACTTCATGCGCCATTTTTCGCCCCGCGAGGTGCTGGAGGCCATGGAGCGGGAGAAGGCCGACCTCTTCGTGGGCGTGCCCGCCATGTATGCCATGATGCTGGCGGAGGGCATCGATAAATACGACCTCTCCAGCCTGAAGATGCTGGGCAGCGCGGCGGATGCCATGCCTGAGGAATACGTCGAGGCCTTCCGCGACAAGGGAACCCTTTTCCGGCTCGGTCCCCTGCGCGCCCGGGCCTTCTTCGCCGAGGTTTACGGCATGGTGGAGCTAGCGGGGGTAGCCACCCTCAAGATCGCCATCATGGGCTTACGCTTCCCCCCGGGCTGCGTGGGGTGGCCAGTGTGGCCGGTACGCGTGCGCATCCTGGACGAGGAGGGCAGGGAGTTGCCCCCGGGCGAGGTGGGGGAGGTGGCGGTGTCCGGCCCCGGGGTTACCAGGGGATACTGGGGCAACCCCGAGGCGACGGCGGAGCTTATCCGCGACGGCTGGCTGCGTACCGGGGACATGGGAAAGAAGGACCGCCTGGGGCGCCTCTATTTCGTGGACCGCGCCAAGGACGTCATCAAGTGCGGCGGCTACTCCGTCTTCTCCGTGGAGGTGGAGAAAGAGGTCCTGGGGCATCCCTCGCTGGCCGACGCCGCGGTGGTGGGGGTGCCGCATCCCCTGAAAAAGCAGGTGCCCATCGCGGTGGTGACCCTGAAGCCGGGCGAGAGAGCGACGGAGGAGGAGATACTGGCGTGGTGCCGCGAGCACATCGCGGGATATAAGTGCCCCCGGGCGGTGCGCATCATCGCCCCGGAGGAGATGCCCTACGGCATGACCCTGAAGGTGCGCAAACTGGAGCTGCGCCGCCGTTTCGGAGACCTCTTCGCCGGCGCGGCAGGAAGCGAGGAGGGCGAGGAAAGGGAGCCGAAGACCGTGGCCTGAGGGTCTGACGCGGATAGCCCGGGCGTGCGCATTCCGGCGGAGCGGAGGAGGCGCGGGCCTGCGCTCCGCGCCCGTTTCGGGGACGCCCGCTCATTCCGTGAAACACTTTCGCACCGCGTGGCCCAGGCGGTCGCGCGTGATCTCCTCCACGCGCATGCCCCCGGGCAGCGCCCGGCGGAAGAGGCCGCCATACGAGCGTTTGAGGAAACGGGGGTCGAGCACCACGATCACCCCCCGGTCGGTGGAACGCCGGATCAGCCTGCCCACCCCCTGGCGGAAGAGGGTAACGGCCAGGGGCACGTAATAGGAGTTCCATCCCCCCATGCCGGCGCGGTCGTAGTGTTCCACCCGCCCCGCCACCACCGGCTCTTCGGGGTGGCGGAAGGGAAGTTTTACCATGATCACGGCGGAGAGGGACTCGCCCGGCACGTCGATCCCCTCCCAGAAGGCCTCCGTCGCCAGGAGCACGGAGTCGCGGTCATCGCGGAAGCGCTCCAGGAGCAGGGAATTGGGCGTGCTCCGGTCCTGGCGCAGGCAGCAAATGCCGCGCTTCTCCAGGCGGGGGCGGAGCTCCCGATGGAGTAGCTCCACCTGCTGGTGGGAGGTGAGGAGCACCAGCGCCTTGCCCCCGCTGGCCGCGGCCGCCTCCTCCACCACCTCGCCCACGCTCCGCATGTAGTCGCGGAAGGCATTTCCCCCCGCCGCGGGCTCCGGCAGGTCGCTGACGGCGAAAAGCCGCACCTGGCGCGAGTAGTCGAAGGGGGAGTCCAGGGCGAGGAGGCGCAGCTCCTTGCCGCCCTCCTCCACTAGCTCCAGGCCGGTGCGGCGCAGGAAGAAGGAAAACCCCTCCCTGGGGCCGGGTACGCGCAGGGAGGCGGAGGTGAGCACGCAAGCATCCAGTCCCCCGAAGAGCAGGGCAGCCAGATCGGAGCCCACGTCCACCGGCGCGCTGCGCAGTCGGAAAGGGGGATGCGAGCGCCGGGCGCGCGCCTGCGGTCGTTCCATCCACCGCAGGTGGCGGCGAAAGCCGTTCTCGTCGGGGTCGCACATGAAGACCTCCAGGGCCTCGGCGGCCTCGCCGAGGCCCTCCGCCAGCACCTCTCCCCGTCGCAGAGATCTCGCCCCCTCCTCGTCCTCCCTGCTCTCCAGGGAGGACGCCCCCGCCGCCAGCTCCGCCGCAAGCCGCGAGAGCCGGCGCAGTGTCGCGGAGAGGGACATCCCCCTCTCGCGGGCCTTTTCCCAGGCGGGGAGGCGTGCGGTGCCCTCGTCCAGGCGCCGCCTCTCCTCCCGCGCGGCGGGCAGGAAGGTGTCCAGCGCCCCGAGCAAGAGCTCCTCTACCTCCGCGCCTGCCCTCTCTGCCGCCTCCCGGGCCTCGGCTATCATCGCCCTCCCGCGCCTGTCCCAAGCCAGGCCTTCCCACCTGGAGAGCACCCCCCTGCTCCCAGCAAGGTCCTCCAGCAATCTGTCGGTGTCTTCCAGGGAAAAGGTGAGGCTGAAGGCCTCGGTGGCCACGTCCTCCAGGTGGTGCGCCTCGTCCACCACCAGGACGCGGATGTCGGGGAGCACCGGGTTCGCGGAGCCCGCCTGGGTGAGCAGGAGGGCGTGGTTGACCACCACCACCTCGCTGGCGGCCGCACGGGTTCGCGCTCGCTCCACCCAGCAGCGGGAGGCGAAGTCGCAGCGGGGGCGCAGGCAGTCCTCGGGAGTGGAGGTCAGTTCCCTGACCAGTTCCCCCAGGCGGTCGCGCAGCCCCAGGGAGATCTCCTCCAGGTCGCCCGCGGGGGTGCGGGTAAGCCAGGAAGCGAGGAACGCATAGGAGAGAGCGGGGACGAAGTCGCCGAATCGGAGCACCGCCTCGCCGCGCGAGAGATACGCGCACCACTCCGCCCACTTGCGCAGGCATAAGTAGTTCCCGCGCCCCTTGAGTAGGGCATAGTCCACCGCCCCCAGGGCGCGCGAGAGCAGCGGCAGGTCGCGGTGGAAGAGCTGCTCCTGGAGGCTGCGGGTATAGGTGGAGACCACCAGGGCGCCTCCTCCGCGCCGCGCGTGCAGGATGCCGGGGAGCAGGTAGGCGATGGATTTCCCCACCCCCGTGCCCGCCTCCACTACCAGGAAGGCGGAATCTTCCAGAGCGACCTCGACGGCGGCGGCCATCTCCGCTTGCTGGGGGCGGATCTCGTGGTCGTCCCTCAGCGCCGCCAGCGGCCCCGATGCGGAGAGAAGGGAGGCCGCGTCAAGGCCGGCGAGTGGGGTGTTTCCCGGGCGGGAGGAAGCGCGGGAGGAGGGGGATGCGCGGGCGCCGCGGCGGAGACCCCCGGGACCGGCGTCCTCCGCCTCCCTCCTGCCCGTGCAGTCCATGGCCTCGGTGAGGTCGGGGAAGCGTGCGCGGCCGGGCCTGCCCGGAAAGAAGCCGCGCCATGGAGAGGAGGCCTCCTGCAGGGCACCAAGCACGGCGGAGCGGACGCGGTGGGGCGTCTCCCCCCAGACCTCCCTCAGTCGGCGGAGGATGCGGAAGAGGAGGCGCGCGTCCTCCAGGGCCCTCCAGGAGAGACTTTCGCCCAGGAGGGAGGCGGAGAGGGATTTGAGGGAATGGTCCCGGAGGTAGGGGACGGCGAGCCAGGCCGGCTCCAGGACGTCCAAGATCTCCCCCGCGGGAAGGTATCCCAGTCGCGCCAGCAGCGGCTCCTCCATCTCCACGGCGCCGTGGGCGATGACGGGGTTGTCCCCCAGGAAGGCGCGCAACCGCTCCAGGGCGTCCGGAAGAGGGACGCCATGGAGATAGTCCTCCGCCGACCTGCCGTTCCTTTCCAGGAGACCCGCGGGCACCGGCGAGCCGGGGTCCACCAGCGCCTGGAAGCTGTCGCGCTCACGCCAGGAACGCACGCGCAGCGCCGCGAGCTCAAGGGGCAGGGCGCTCTCGGCGTCGGGGCCGGTGGTCACGACCTCCAGCACGCAGAAATCGCTCTCCCAATCCAAAGCCGCACCTCTCGTTCACGTGCCCGCCGCCCCGCCCGCCGCCACCGAAGAGCCTGCGGCAGGCCGCTCCCCGCCTTCCCGCTCCGCAGACGACCCGGGCTCCCCGCGCCATGTGTCCCGGCAGGAGGGATTCTAGCACCCGGGGATGACAGGGAGGACGGGTGCGGGCCCGCGGGCGCGGGCCGGCTTGTGCTCCTATCGACGTTTCATGATAATTAATATCAGAGTAAGCAGGTCCGCCAAGAGGAGGGATGCGCTGAGTTGGACGAAAAAGCGGCCCCCGGTCTTATGAAGATGAAGCAGCTCTCCCAGGCGGCGGGCCTTCCCGTCAGCACCATCAAGTTCTACATGTCCAAGGGCCTGCTCCCCGCGCCCAGGAAGGTGAAGCCGAACGTGGTCTTCTACGACCAGGAGTTCCTGCGCCGTCTTCTGGTGATCAAGACCATGCGTGCGGAGGGGCTGTCCGTCAGGAGCATGAAGAGCATCCTCGACCGCTATCCCTTCCGGGGAGTGGAGGACTGGAAGGAGTTCCGGAAGCGGGTGCGCAGCAAGGAAACCCACGAGCTGGAGGACGAGGAACGGCTGGCGGCCATGAGCGGGGAGGAGCGGCGCACGCAGGAGATCCTCGACGCCGCCTTCAGGGTCTTCTCTGTCCGCGGTTACCATAACGCCACCGTGGACGACATCGCGAAGGAAGCGGGGATCAGCAAGGGCACCTGTTACCAGTATTTTCAAGGCAAGGAGGACATCTTCGTCGCCACCATGGAGCGCACCCTCGAGACCCTGCTGGCGGAGGCGGAGGCGGCGGCGGGGGAATCCCAGGACGCCCTCACCAGGATGGGCCTCGAGGGGCTGACCTTCATCTCCAAGTACCGCGACCTGCAGTTCATGTTCATGGGGGTGATATCGGAGGCCCTGGGGGGCAACGAGAGGCTGAGGGAGAAGGCGCGGGAGGCCTTCGCCCGGGTGGCGGATTTCCTGGGGCGCGATATCGAGAAAGGCATCGCCGAGGGGACGTTCCGCCCCGTGGACCCCGCAGCCGTGGCCTATGCCCTCATGGGCATCGCCGAGGTGGTGGCCAATCTCTACGTGGTGGACGAGGAGTTCGACGTCCTCTCCTTCTTCATCAACCTCATGGACTTCCTGCAGCATGGCCTGTACGCGCACTGACGCGTTTCCTGGATGCCGCCAGGACATGGTAATATTCCCCACGCTTCTATTAAGCACGGCCTCTGCGCGCGGCGCCGCGCCCCCGAGCGGCATGGAGACCTCGCGGAGTTGCTGAAGCGCACGATCGATCAGCGACAATAAGAATTCCGGCCGACGACGATCAGAATTCCCGTTCGCACCTTTGCACCGGCGGATACTGTACAAACCACATTATCCGATAGTATAATAAGACCCATCAGTCATAATAGCTAACCGTATGAAGGGGGTCGCCATGCCGGACTACGACGCCATCGTGATAGGAGCGGGCTTGGGAGGGCTGACCACGGCTTCCCTGCTCGCGAAGAACGGCTTCCGCACCCTGGTGCTGGAGCAGTCCGACATCATCGGGGGCTGCTGCTCCACCTACGAGAGCCAGGGTTACCGCTTCGACGTGGGGGCCTCCATCGTGGAGATCCTGCACCCCATGGAGAGGTTCTTCGAGCTCATGGGCAGGCGCAGGGAGGACTACATCGAGCTCCTGCCCTGCGACCCCATCTACTCCTTCATCACCGAGGACGGCAGGAGGTTCTCCTATCCCACCGACATCGACGAGACCACCCGGGTGATCGAGTCCATCGCCCCCGAGGACGTGGAGGGCTGGAAGAGATTTGCCAGCCTGGGCTTCGAGATGATCGACCGCATGATGGATGCCATGATGCTATCGCCCATGAAGACCGTGGGGGAGGCCATGCGCATGGTGATCAAGAACCCCGAAGCCCTGCGGTTCCTGCCCCTGCTCATGCGCACCCACCAGGCGGTGACCCGCAAGTATTACCGCAACCCGGTGATCCAGTCCTCGGTGGCCTTCCAGTCCTATTTCGCGGGGGCGCCGCCGGAGATCGGTTCCGGCATCTTCGGCTTTATCGCCCTCACCGAGCACCTGGGCATCTACTATCCCCGGGGAGGCATGATCTCCATCCCCGAGGGCATCACCCGCGCCGGCGAGGAGCACGGCCTGGAGGTGCGCACGGGCTGCAAGGTGGAGAAGATCCTCCTGGACGGCCGCCGGGCGCGCGGTGTGCTGTTGGAGGACGGCAGCGAGATCACCTCGGACCTGGTGGTCTCCAACGTCAACGCCAAGGTGGCCTACCTGAAGATGGTGGGGCCGGAGAACCTGCCGCGCTGGGCGGTGAAGGCCATCTCCAGCTACCGTCATTCCATGCCCTGTCCCATGATCTACGTGGGCCTGGATACCAAGCCTGACCTGGAGGCGCACCACACAGTGGTCACCGGGTCCATAGAGGCCATGAACCGGGTATGGAACGACTATTACACCAAGGACCTCATTCCCAGCACCGCCATGAGCCTCATCTGCTGGCCCACGGAGGCGGACCCCTCCCTGGCACCGGAGGGACACCATATCCTCAACTTCCTCTGCAACGCGCCCGCTCCATACGCGCCCTTGGGCGACAACTGGGACCGCATCAAGGGCTGGTACCGGGAGGAGGCCTTGAAGAGCCTGGAGCGGGTGGTGCTCCCGGGTATCCGCGATCACATCACCTACATGGAGATATCCACGCCCCTCGATTTCGAGCGGCGACTGCTCTCGCCGCAGGGGTCCATCTACGGGCTTTTCTCGGACATGACCTCGCTGGCCCTCTTCCGGCCCCACGCCCGCTCGCGGGTCATCGAGGGGCTCTACCTGACCGGGAGCTCCACCCACCTGGGAGGCGGGGTGCCCACCACCATCGCCTCGGGCATCATCACCTCGGGGTACATACTCCAGGACCGGGGATGAGACGGGGCGCCTGAAGAGAGAAAGTGTTCAGCGCCGGTAGACACAGGAGGTATGCGGGATGAAGAACCTGAAGAAGGCCTTGATGGTGGCCGGCCTGCTGGGGATGGCGGCCGCTTATTTCGCCGCGGACGAAAGCACCCGGCGATACCTCGTGCACATCGGGAAGCAGGTGCCGTACCTGCCCTACAGGTATTTCATCTGATGTCCGGTACCGTGTTGCGAGCAGAAAGGGGCCGTGACCGCGAGGCCTCCGGGACGGGCAGGGTCCCACCCCGGCCCCTGAGGCGGGGGAGATCTTTCCGTCTGCCGGGTCGGCACCTCCCCTCTCCACGCATGCGCGCGGGGAGGGGAAGGATCGCGGCTTTCGGGGGATCGGTCGGGAGGATAGAGGGGTTCTTGCCGCCGGGAAGCCGCCGTGCGCCGGTACGGGTGGGAGCCGCGGGCGCGGCACTCGGATAAAGGAAAGGAGATAGCGATGGATTACGATGCCGTGGTAATCGGTGCGGGGCTGGGAGGACTTTCCTGCGCCTCGGTACTGGCGCGCAACGGCTTCAAGGTCCTGGTGCTGGAGAACACGGGGCAGGTAGGCGGTTGCTGTTCCTCCTTCGACCACCAGGGATATCGCTTTGACATCGGAGCGAGCATCGTGGAGTTGAAATGGGTCATCGACGACCTGTTCCATAAACTGGGAAGGAAGACCGAGGACTTCATCGACTTCATACCCATCGACCCCATCTACGGCTTCTTCACAGCCGACGGGAGGCGCTTCACCTACCCGGTGAGCGTGGAGGGCACGCGCGAGGTCATAGCCGGCTTCTCGCCCGAGGATGCCCGCTCCTGGGACCGCTTCGCTGAGGTGGGGTCCGAGGCCATCAACTTCGCCTTCGGAAAGGTGATGTCCGAGTCCATGGGCACCATGAAGGACATGTTGAGGGTGGCCGTAGCCAACCCCAAGCTGGCCAAGTACCTCAAGTACATGGTGCTCAACTTCGAGAGCGTGCTGTGCAAGTTCTTCAAGAACGACACCGTGCGGGCCTCAATGAGCCTGCAGTCCTATTTTGTGGGACTGCCTCCCGCCCTGTGCCCCGGTTATGTGGCCTTCCTGGCCTACTCCGAACACGAGGGCATCTTCTATCCACGCGGAGGCATGATCGGCATCCCCCAGGGCATCGCCGACGCCTTCCGGCAGTTCGGCGGCGAGATACGCTTCAACTCCCGCGTGGACCGGGTGCTCACCGACGGGCGGCGCGCCTGCGGGGTGGAGCTCGCCGACGGCACCCAGATCAGGTCGAACGTGGTGGTGTCCAACATCAACGCCAAGACCCTTTATCTGGAGCTGGTGGGCGAGGAGAAGCTGCCGGCATGGGCGAAGCGGGCCATAAAGAGCTACGAGGTCTCCATCCCCGCTCCCATGATCATGCTGGGGCTGGACGCCATGCCCGACCTCGACGCTCACCATTCCTTCTGTTATGCCACCCTGGACGAGATGAACCGCATCTGGTTCGAGGACTACGCAAACAAGCGCGTGCCCGACGGCGGGTTCATGCTCATCTCCTGGCCCTCCCATGCCGATCCCTCCCTGGCGCCCGAGGGGCACCACTGCCTGAACCTGGTGTCCTTCGCTCCCTACGAGCTCGCTGACGGGGATTGGGATCGCGACCGGGAGAGATACCTGGACACCATGCTCGGCCTGCTGGAGAAGAACTTCAACCTGCGGTTGCGCGACCACATCCAGGTGGCCAAGGTGAACACCCCTAAGGACTTCGAACGCATGCTCCTCCACCCCCGCGGCGCGGTATACGGCCTGCAGAGCGACATCACCTGCACCGCCGCCTTCCGCCCCTCCGCGCGCTCGCGGGTCTTGAAGGGGCTCTATCTCACCGGCGCCTCCACCCATCTGGGGGGCGGGGTGGCCCCCACCATAGGTTCCGGGATGGTGGCCGGGGACTTCGTCCTCAAGGATTTCGGCTGAGCGAAAAAGCGTATGGCTATATGGTGCATGCCCCCGGCACCGGCGGACGGCGAACCGGTCCGGGGGCAGCTCCCGTCTCCGGCATGGCCCGCAAGGTCTGCGGGCAGGCGCCCCCTTTGCTTCGACGAAAGGTCCACATCAAGGTCCACATCAGAGAGATGGACTTGCCCAGCTTCCATCGACGACTCACCTCGAGAGAACGGGTTCCTCCGGCCTCGGCCTCCCTGCCCTAGCTGCCAAGTCCCTAATTGTCCAGGTTCTAAAACATGGTGGACATCTCCAGTACCTGAGAGGAGGAGGGCATCGCCCGTCTCCTGGAAGATTATGGAGCTCGCCTGCGCCATCCGGAGATCCCAGCCCGCCTGGTCCAAGCAAAAGGTGGCCATTCGCTGTCTGCTATGGGCAGCATATAGCACGGGCAACGGCAGACCCTCAAAATCCAGCTTCCCTGCCACAACATAAATTAGAGGGGATTTTGAGCGCCCCGCCTCGAGAAGATTCAAATCTTGAGGCGACGGATCGTTTTCGTGTTGATGGATCGTAGGCCGGTCAAGCGGCTTAACCGCGAGCATCTTTTTCGATAGTATTGATGGCGTAGGCCGGGGGTGGACGTCAGCCAGGGGAAGCCGCTGGCGAGGTCATGGGGGCCGGGTTGATCGTCTCGCCCCGGGCGCGGGAAGGCGCGGCCGGGGCGGGGCGGATGGCCGTTGCGGAAACCCGGCAGCGCGTCATGGTGGGGCGGATGGCGGGGACGTGCGGGCAGGGCTACGTATAGGGGGACGCGCCTCCCCGGGTGGGGCGGGCGCGGGAGCAGTTCGGCCGTGAGGGGGCGCCCGTGGAAATCAGGCTCGATGTCGGCGGCCTGGTGGAGATAGTCGCCGTGGTGGGCTCGGCGTTGCTGGGCCTCATGGCGCTCGCCGGAGGATGGCGGGACCGGCGCGCGCGGCTCTTCGGACTGCTCTGCCTGAGCCTGGCGACCTGGAAGGCCTTCGAGTTCGCCGACCCCGCCCTCTCCACCGCTTTCTGGGTGGACGCCATGGGATGGAGCTCCGGAGCCCTCGCCATCGCCCTCTCCTTCCATTTCATCGTCTCCTATCTCTTCCATGACAGGGATGAGCCGCGTTTCCTGTGGGCCGCCGCCTACCCGCCCATGGCTCTTTTCATCGGCGCCGGGTTCGCCGGATGGCTCACCCGTTCCCGGACCTGGCAGGTCCTCTACGGGGCGTTCTTCACCGGGGTGATCGCCTGCGGGCTGGGGATGGTCCTGCGCTTTTTCATGCGGGAACGGAGGAAGGAACTGGCGTGGGCCTTCCTGGGCGCCCTGTCCCTCGCCCTGGGAGCATGGCTGCAACTGCTCCTCATCGTCCTCTCGAAACCCGACTTCCGAAGCCAGACCTACGGCATGCTGGCCTTCGAGCTGTTCTTCGGGTACGATATCGTTTTTGCCGGCTTCCTGCGGGAGCGGAAGGAACACCTGAAGGCCCTGGAGGAACTCGGCCTCAGGGAGCGGAGGCTCGAGGACGCCGAGGCCGCCTTCCGTCGCCTCACCGAGACCAGCTTCGACATCCTCCTCACCCTGGACCGCGGGGGCAATATCCTGGCCGTCTCCACCGAGAGAGAGGAGATAGAGGGTTTCAGGGTCAGGGAGCTGCTCGGCAGGGGTTACCAGCGCTTCCTCACCCCCGAGGACCAGGCGCGGGTGGCCGACGCGGTGGCCCGGGGCATGGCGGGGGAGAAGATACGCTATTTCGAGGTCTCGCTCAGGCGTCCGGACGGCAGGCCGCTCATCCTCCAGGTCACCGCCACGCGGCTGCGAGGCGAGGAGGGGGTGGCGCTGGTGATAGCGCGCGACGTCACCGGAGCCCGGAAGATGGAGCGGGAGCTGCAGGAGAGGAACCTCCTGTTGGAGGAGGCCAACCGCCGGCTGCGCGAGTTGGATACCCTGAAAACGGAGCTGGTGGGGGTGGTGGGGCACGAGCTGCGCTCCCCCCTCACCGTCATCTACAGCTACGCCGCCGCCCTCAAGGATCACTGGGAGAAGATGTCCGAGGAGCGCAAGCTGGAATGCATAGACCACGTGCTGCGGGAGTGCAACCGCCTCAACCGCATGGTGGAGAACGTGCTGGGCATGAGCCGCATCGACTCAGACCGCCTTTTCCTCCACCGCCAGAAAGGGGACCTGGTGGCGGTGCTGGGAGAGGTTACCAGGGAGATGGCCATGGCCCCCGGCGCGCACCCCATGGAGCTGGCGACTACCCTTCGCTCCCTGGAGATGGAGGCGGACTGGGACAAGGTCAAGCAGGTGGTGATCAACCTCCTCGACAACGCCTTCCGCTTCAGCCCCGGCGACGCCACGGTGACCGTCACCTGCGAGGTGCGGGACGGCGCAGCGGTGGTGAAGGTGAAGGACAGGGGGCCGGGGGTACCGCCGGAGAAACGCGACCGCCTCTTCGAGAAGTTCACCCAGAGCAAGGCGGAGGGCATGGAACGCGGCCTGGGCCTGGGCCTGTACATCGTGCGTACCTTCGTGGAGGCGCACGCCGGCGAGGTGTGGATCGAGGACGAGGACGGCTACGGCACGGTGATGGCCTTCTCGCTCCCCCTGGGAGGAGGGGAGGACTGACCCCCGGCCGCCCTTCCGCCCGGAACACGGGGCCGGCGGCCCGGTTTGCGGCCGGGGTATGGGGGGTAATATAGCGGGGAGAAGGAGGGGGATATGGGCTGCAGTCGTAGTCGGGGGCGTGCGGACGCCCCGCGCGCGGGAAGGAGGTAGCCATGCTGGGGAAGAGGAAGAGCGCCCTGGTGCTCTACCACAGCAAGACCGGGCATACGGCGGACGCCGCGGAGGCCGTGGCCCGCGGCCTGGAATCACGCAGGGTGAAGGCGACGGTCAAGCGCGTCAGCGAGGCGCGGCCCGAGGAGCTGGCGGACTACACGGTGATCGCGGTCGGCAGCCCCACCCGCGGAGCGAAACCGGCGCGGGTGGTGAAGAGGTTCCTCAAGAAGCTGGACGAGAAGGCGCTCAAGGGCAAGACCGCCACCGCCTTCTCCGCCTATGCCGGATTCCGCGGCAAGGCCACGGTGAGGCGGATCGGGCGCCTGCTGCGCAGGAGGAAGGCGAAGGTGCTGCGCGGCGTGGCGGTCAAGGCGGGGGCTCCTCTGAGCCTCTGGAAAGGGCCGGACATCAAGGAGGAAGACATCCGGCGCCTGGAGGATCTGGGCCGCAGGCTCGCGAAGAAGGCCTGAGGTTGCGGGCGGATCTGCGGGGCGCGGCCGGGCCGCCGCCTGGGGCGGCGTCGGCGTGTCGGCGGGGCGTCGGATAAGGGCGGGGCCGGGCTTCAGATACCGGGAACCTTCCACCTGCACCGTGAAAACATGCCCCGGCCTTTCTCGATCTCGATCTCGGTTCCCCGGCCGGCCCGTCGCATTCCGGCTCACATTCAGCTCATGGCCTCGGCGGCTCGCCGCCCGCCAGCTCGCGGAAGAGGGCGGCATCCTCGAGCGCGTATCCGTGGGCGTCGTTGTTGAAGTAGGCATAGACGTCGATGCCGCGCTCGAGGAGCGAACGCGCGAAGGACGCCCACCCCCGCAGCTCCTGACGCGAGTACCTGGAGCCGTAGAGCACCGTTCCTCCGTGGAAGCGCAGGAAGGCGAAGGGAGCGGTGACGCGCCGCGAGCGGGGGAAGGAGGGCGAGTCCGCGATACAGAGGGCGATGCCCCTCTCCTCCAGCACCCGGTAGGTCTCCTCGTGCAGCCATGAGGCCTCGCGGAACTCGAAGGCGTAGCGGTGCTCTGGGGGCAGCATGGCGGTGAAGCCGGCGAGGCGCGCGGCGTCCCTTTTCCAGCGCGGCGGGAGCTGGAAGAGTATGGGACCCAGCTTATCTCCCAGAGCGGAAGAGTTTTCCAGGAAGACGGCGAGGGCGTCCTCGGCCTCCCTGAGCTTCTTCATATGCGTGATGTAGCGGCTGGCCTTGACGGCGAAGAGGAAGCCGGGCGGAGCGACACGCGCCCAGGAGGAAAAGACCTCGCGCCCGGGAAGGCGGTAGAAGGAGTTGTTGATCTCCACGGTGTCGAAGCGTGAGGCGTAGAAGGGCAGCCATTCCCCGCCGCGCAGCCCTTCCGGGTAGAAAACGCCTTTCCAGTGTGGGTAGTGCCACCCCGAGGTCCCCACCCTGAGCTCGGCCACCGCTCACCTCCTGGAAAGACGAGACCGGCCCCGCGGGGCCCGAGCCCGACTGCATCCACATACGACCATTATAGGAGATCCGGCAGGTCTGCCCATCCCCGGCATAGCCTTACAGACCTCGCGGCGGGGTATCTTGGGCGGGGAGGCAGGCTCCGGGTATCGCGGAGATAACCGTGAACGAAAGCCGCTTTTCTTCTATCCGGACGTCTTTTGGAACGGGAAGATCGGCTCCGGGTGCAGCGGGCCTTGCGGTGGATCCTTCGCGGACCTTGCCCGGCTGTCCCGGGCGTTCCTTTAAGGCGAAAGACCCCTATAATAGGCTTGAAGACAGGCTTGATCGGTTCGGCGCGCGATCGCGGGGAGAGAGGATGAGAGCGCTGCGTGATTTCTTCGCCGGCATGCGCGGCCGCCTGTTTCTGGTCATCCTCCTTGCCGGCACGGCGGCGGGAGTGCTGGTCGGCGCCGCCTCCTACCGCATCGCGCGCAATTCCCTCAAGGAGCAGGTGTACGAGAACATCGCCAACATCTCCCACGACATAGAGCTGGTGGCCGAGGAGGTATGGGTTCCTACCCTAGAGCGGCAGATGGCCATGATCGCAAACGCGGTCGAGATCCTGTACCGCTCCAACCCCACTTTCCAGGAAGCGGAAAGGGACCTGGCGGAAGCGGGTATCAAGCTGCCCGGCATCAGGAGGCTGAACGTCTTCCTGCCCAACGGCTACCTCGTCGCCAGCTCCGATCCCCAGTACCGGCCGGGAAGGGTGGAGGAACTGCAGGGCCTGGAGGCGGGGGAGACGCTGGTCATCCCCTTCCGCCTGGTCGGCGAGCCGCCGGCGCAGGAGAGGGTGATGACCGTGGCAGCGCCCATCGTCCTGGAGGGCAGGGTGGCGGCGATCCTTGCCGGGGACATAACCCCCGAGGGGGTGAGCGGCATAATGGGCTCACTTCGCGTGGGGGTGTCGGGCGAGGCCTATTTCGTGAACTCCAGCGGTCAGCTCATCACCCTTCCTCCCCTGGCGGAGGAGGAAGCGGGCCTGGAGATACTCGGGGAGGCCCTGGACACCGAGGGGGTGCGCAGGGCGGCGTCGGGGGAGAGCGGCGTGGCCGAGTACCTCAACTACGAGGGGCGAAAGGTGGTGGGGCATTACACGTGGATAGACGACCTGGGGTGGGGCCTGGTGGTGGAGGAGGACGCGGCGCAGGCCTATTCGCGCCTGGGTGAGCTGCGCGCGAGCGTCGCGCTCATCGTGATCGGGATGGCGGCCGTGGCCCTCGCGGCCTCCCTGTTCCTCTCGCGCCGGGTGACGGAACCCCTGGTGGCGCTGAAACGTGGGGCGGAGAGGCTGGCCCTGGGCGACCTGGAGCAGCGCATCGAGCCCGAGGGGGCGGAGGAGCTGAGGGCCCTGGCCGACAGCTTCAACCGCATGGCCGAGGCGGTACGCAGCTCTCACGAGTTGATGGAGCGGAAGGTGCGCGAGAGCACCGGGGAGCTGCGCGCCCTCAGCGAGGTGATCAGCTCCCTGCGGCGGACCTCCAACCCCGACGAGATCCTGCAGAAGGCCCTGCATACGCTGCTCGAATTCACCTCTTACGACCAGGGCTGGTGCTACCTGGCGGGAGAGGAGGGATGGAGGCTTCTCTACCACCGCTGCCCCTCGGGAAACGCGGATCTCCTGCCCGAGAGCATCGTCCCTGGTGAGGGCTTGATGGGGAAGATCGCCGTGCGCCGGGAGGCGGTGTTCTGGGACACGGCCGGGGAAGCCGGGGACGAGGAGCTGGTACGCCTCGCCCCCGGCGGCTCCGTGGCCGTGGTGCCCCTGTGTTCACCCACGCGCGTTCTGGGCCTGGTATGCCTGGTTAGCTTGCGGCGCTCGCCCCTGCCCGAGGAGGCGCGGGACACGGTGCGGGCCATGGCGGACGAGGTGGGGATCGCCCTGGAGAACGCCCTCCTCTACCTGGAGCTGCAGGCGTACGTGGCGGAGCTGGAGAAGGCCAACCTCGAGCTGAGGAGCCTGGATGAGATGAAGTCCAACTTCATCTCCACCGTCACCCACGAGCTCAAGCAGCCGCTGGCCCTCATAGGGGGATATGCCCAGACCATCTACCGTTACTACGAGAGCCTGACCTACGAGGAGGAGATGCAGTGCCTGCGGGTGATCATGGAGCGCACGCGCTTCCTGTCCTCGCTGGTCGAGGACCTACTGGACATCTCCCTGCTGGAGACGGGGAGGTTCGCCCTGCAGCTCGAGGAGGTGGACCTGGAGTCTCTGGCCCGCAAGGCGGTTGAGGAGAGCGTCGCCGCGGTCAGCGGCCAGCCGGCGGAGGTGAGCTTCGGGGAGGGCTTTCCCTCCGTGAGGGCCGACGCGAGGAGGATGCAGCAGGTGTTCGCCAACCTCCTCTCCAACGCGGTGAAGTTCACGGGGGGGCGGGGTCGCATCAAGGTCACGGGCGCGGCCCTCGGGGACAGGGTCCGCGTGAGGGTGGAGGACGAGGGCGAGGGCATCGACCCGGCGCACCTGAAGCGCATCTTCGACCGCTTCTTCCAGGCGGACGCCGGCACCAGCAGGCCCTACGCGGGGGTGGGGCTGGGACTCTTCATATGCCGCCAACTGGTGGAAGCCCACGGCGGGAGGATCTGGGCGGAGAACAGGCCGGAGGGCGGAGCCGCCTTCACCTTCGAGATCCCCCTGGGCTCGGCGCCGGAGGGCTGAACCGCCCTGTGGCCCGCGGGGCGACGCGCCCGGCCTTTCCCGGCCGGGCCATGGTCTCCCGCCCCCGCGAAGCTTATATTTGTTTAAAGTGTTTGAGGCTGGAAAAGAGCACCTGGCGTGGGCCCGTCCGGTCCCATGGCCGCAGTGGCGACGGAGGTGAAAGGGAATGATCGACGAGGATACGGCGCGCCGGGTTCTCGGTAAAGCCCTGTCCCTGGGAGGGGATTTCGCCGAGCTCTTCGTGGAGAGGAGGCACGGCTGCGCCCTGCGCATGGAGGAGGAGAAGGTGGAGGACAGCTCCTCCGGGAGTGAGGCCGGGGCCGGCGTGCGCGTCATGCGCGGGGAGTCGGTGGCCTACGCCTACACCAACGATATCGGCGAGGCCTCGCTGCTGGAGACGGCGGGGGTAGCGGCCGCCGCCTCGCGGGGAGGCGGCGATTCGGCGGTGAGCCTGGAAAAACCCCTCGCACGCCTGCCCGTGCTCATGGAGCACCCCGTGGAGCTGGACATAGACGAGTTCCCGCGCGCGGAGAAGATAGAGCTGCTGCGCCGGGCGGACCAGGCAGCGCGCGAGGCCGGACCCTATGTGGCCCAGGTGGTGGTGATGCTCGCAGACAGCAGGCAGGAGGTGTTCGTGGCCAATTCCCTGGGCGAGATGGCGAGCGACCTCCGGGTGCGCGTGCGTCTGGTGGTGCAGGTGGTGGCGGCCAGGGACGGCGAGATCCAGACGGGGCACGAGACGCCGGGCATGCTGGGCGGCTACGAGCTCTTCCGAACCTTCCCGCCCGAGGAGGCGGGCCGGGCCGCCGCCCTGCAGGCCCTGACCATGCTGGAGGCGCGCCCCGCTCCCTCCGGCCCCATGGCGGTGGTCATCGCCAACGGCACCGGGGGGGTGCTCTTCCACGAGGCATGCGGGCATAGCCTGGAGGCGGATGCCGTCTTCAAACAGGCATCGGTCTTCGCGGGGAAGCTGGGGGAAAGGGTGGCCTCCCCCCTGGTCAGCGCCTATGACGACGCCACCCTTGTCAACCGCTGGGGGTCCTTTTGCTACGACGACGAGGGCTCCAGGGCGGAGCGCACCCCTCTCATCGAGGAGGGGGTGCTGCGCAACTTCATCAACGACCGCAGGCGCTCCCTGCGCGACGGCCTCCCTCCCACGGGCAACGGGAGGCGCCAGTCCTACCGCTTCATACCCATCCCCCGCATGACCAACACCTATATCGAGAGGGGGACGGCGAAGCGGGAGGAGATCATCGCCGACACCCCGCTGGGGCTGTACGCCCTCAAACTGGGAGGCGGCGAGGTGAACCCGGTCACGGGGGACTTCATCTTCGCCGTCACCGAAGGGTATATGATACGCGGCGGTGAGGTGGCCGAGCCGGTCAAGGGCGCCACCCTCATCGGCAACGGGCCTCGGGTGCTCCTGGACATCGATGCCGTCGCCGACGACCTGGATTTTGACACCGGCATGTGTGGCAAGGAGGGCCAGGCGGTGCCGGTATGTACCGGCCAGCCCACCCTGCGGGTGCGGGAGATGGTGGTGGGCGGGACCACGGAGGTGATGTAGGTGGAGCGCGGGGAAGGACTGCTGGACCTGGCGCGGGAGTGGGTGGAGCGCGGACGTGCTCTGGCGGGCGCGGGGGTGGAGCTGGAGGTATTCGCGCAGGAACACCGCGGCCTCACCGTCAAGGCCTTCGGCGGAGAGGTGGAAGGCCTGCGCTATTCTCACAGCCGGGGAGTGGGGGTGCGCGCGCTGCGCGGAGGGCGCCTCGGCTATTCCTACTGCACCGGCCTGGGATGGGAGGAGGTGAAAAGGGCAGTCGAGGAGGCGGTGGCCAACTCTCTCTACGGCACCCCCGACGAGCATAACCTGCTTCCGGGCCCGGCGGCCTACACGCGGGAGGACCTGGGCATCCATCACCCCGAGGTGGAGGAGACGGACTCCGCGCGCAAGGTGGAGATGGCCCTGGAGCTGGAGAGGCTCACCTTGGCCGCCGACCGCCGCGTCGCCCAGGTGGAGACGGCGGTGTACGCGGACGGGGTGGCGGAGGTGGCGGTGGCCAGCACGGCGGGCGTAGAGGGTCGTTACCGCTCCTCGGACTGCTACTGTTACGTCTACTCCATGGCCAGGGAGGGAGACGAATACCAGACCGGCTTCTCCTTCGACGTGGGGGTGAAGCCCTCCGACCTCGACCTTTCCCGGGTGGCGGAGGAGGCGGCGGAGCGCGCGGTTTGCCTGCTGGGGTCGAGCAGCATGCCCTCGCGGCGCACCACGGTCATCCTCGACAGCTTCGTGGCGGCGGAGTTCCTGGGTATGCTGGCCGCCGCCCTCTCCGCCGAGGCGGTGCTCAAGGGGCGCTCCTTCCTCGCCGGAAAGCTGGGGGAGGCGGTGGCCGATGCCGGGGTCACGGTGATCGACGACGGCCTGCTCCCGGGCGCCCCCTCCACCGCTCCCTTCGACGACGAGGGAGTGCCCTCGCGGCGCAAGGAGCTCATCTCGGGAGGTGTGCTCAAAGGATACCTCCACAACACCTACACCGCCTCGCGCGCCGGGACCGAGAGCACCGGCAACGCCAGCCGGGGGAGCTTCCGCGACCGGCCGAGGGTGGGGGCAAGCAACCTCTTCCTCCAACCCGGCAGGGGGGGCAGGGAGGAGATCATGCGCGAGGTCGGAGAGGGGGTGCTGGTACTGCAGGTGGTGGGAGCGCACGCGGGCGCCAACCCCGTCTCGGGAGAGATATCCTTGGGAGCGGTGGGTCTGCTGGTAAAAAGAGGCAGCCCGCAGCAGCCCCTGCGCGAGATCACCTTGGCCGGGAAGGCGCTGGAGTTCCTGGCCCACACGGTGGCGGTGGGCGAGGACTTGCGCTTCCTGCCCTTCGAGGGCAGCCTGGGAGCGCCAACCGTGGCCGTCGAAGGGGTCATGGTCTCGGGCCGCGGGTGATCGCCGCCTCTCAGTAAGGGCGGATGTCCGTGCCCAGGGGGATGGTGGCGGTGCCCAGCGCCAGGCTCCAGCGCGAGAGGCGGTCCCAGGGGCGCATGGCGATGAAGGGCAGCAACCAGATGAAGTACCAGGGCATGTAGTAGCTGGTGGTTACGAGGTAGGCCAGGATCACCAGGAAGAAGCATTCCGGAAGGTCCTCCCGGGCGCCGGCGCGGCGCGGCGCGTACCACAGCGCGGCGAGGAAGAGAGGCAGGAGCAGCAGCTTGCTCGCCACGCTCCCCAGGGTATCCGCGGCGCCCGTGGGGATGCGCAAAAGGTGGTGGGACAGAGAGGAGAATGCTTGGGCGAGCAGTCCTCCCACGCTGGAAAAATTGTTCAGCTGCAGGTTGCGCAGGGTGGAGCTGAAGGTGCGGAAACCGACCCAGTAGGGCAGGAAGAAGAGCGCGCACAAGAGGAAGAAGACCGCCAGATGGAGGGCCAGCCCCCGGATTTTCTCCGCCCACCCCCGCCATCTCGTGGCCAGGTGAATGAGGAGGGCGATCACCAGCAGCACGGTGATGTACTTGACCAGCACCGAGAGGCAGATGAAGACGAACCCCGCCCAGTGCCTTCCACCGAGCAGGAAGAGCACCCCCAGCAACACCAAGGTCATCATCATCACGTCGTTGTGGCCTCCTCCCACCCCGATGGCCAGGGCGATGGGGTTCCAGGCGTAGAGCATGGTCCCGAAACGCTGCCGACGCGGCGCCAGCCTTCCCAGAATAAACCAGAGGATGACCACGTTGGCGAGGTGGAAGACGGCCATAGCCCCCTTGAAGGCGAAGATGCCGGCGGTGATACCCGTGCCCGCCACCCGGCTGAGAAGGGTGCTGAAGATGGTGTGCAGCGGGCCGTAGACGATGGCGGTGTTCTTCCAGTTCAGACTGACGTAGGCCATGAGCTGGTCGCCGCTGAAGCGCTGGGGGGTGATGACGTAGGGGTTGTCGTGATAGTGGGCGGCGATCTTGCCGTAGAAGATATTGGAAAAGACGTCTTTGCTCACCAGCGGCGGGATGAAGGTGAGGAGGAGGCAGAGGAAGACGGTGAGGGCCAGGATGGAGAAGAGGCCTTTGCCGCCGCGACGCCGGAAGATGAGCACCGCCCAGGCGTAGGTCGCCAGGAGCATGCAGAGCAGGAGCATGCCCGTCACCGCAAGCTGGAAGTGGGTGGCCCGGCTGATACCCAACAGGTCCAGCAGCTCGCGCAGGTAGTGGTTTCGCTGCACCGCTTCCTGGATGGGGGAGAGTTTCCCGATGGTGCCGTCGGGGGCCAGGGAGACCAGGGCCACGGCGGCGTAGAGGGCCACCGTCGAGAAGACCATGCCCAGGTATCCCACTTCCGAAGTGAGGGAGTCCGCCCACCTCTCCCGCAGCAGCGCACGTGTCGGCGGGGCGGGCAAGGCTCACCCCCCTTTCTCAGCGCGGCGTACGGCCCGCTCTCCTCCCAGGTCGGGCAGGGGAAGAGCTCGCACCAGGCCGTCGGGGGAGGAGGCGTAGACGCGACCGTGCGCGAGGAGGGGCGTGGAGGCGAGGCCCGCGGGGAGGACCAGCACTCCGCGCAGCTCCCCTCCCTCCACGAGGTATCCCAGGCCCCGCCGACTGAAGGCACAGACCAGGCCTTCCAGGTTAAAGACCGACCCCGGCAGGAGCTCGCGGCCGCGGAAGCTCCAGAGCTCTTTCCCCTCCTCAGCGGAGACGGCCGTGAGGGTGTCGCCCCGCGAGCAGGCGAAGAAGACGCCGTCGCCCGCCGGCGCCAACCAGACGAACCCCGGGAGCTTCAGCGACCAGGCCAGCTCCCCGTTTCCCTCGCGGAGGGCGTAGACGCGCCCGTCGATGCTGGCGAAGATCACCTCGCCGGCGGCGAGGAACGGGGAGGAGAAGACGATGTTGGAGGCCTTGAACGACCACAGCTCCCTGCCCGTCGTCCGGTCCAGGGCATAGACCTCCCGTCCGTAGCCCCCCAGGTAGATGGCCTGCGCCCCCACGGCGGGGGCAGAGGGAGTCCAGCTCTCGGAGTCGTGCACCCAGAGAAGGGAGCCGTTGCGCGCGTCAAGGGCATATACGCGGTGCTGGAGGTCGTAGACGGAGTCGTTGTCGGCGGTGACCAGGACCATGCCGTCGCTCACCACCGGACGGGCGAGTATCTCCCCCTGGGCGGCGAAATACCAAAGCAGGGCACCGCTCCTGGAGTCCAAGGCGTAGAGGACATGGTTGGAGGCTCCCACGTACAACACCCCGGACTGCGCGTTGGGAGGGGCCGACACCGGGACACCCAGGTCCAGGCTCCAGGCGGTGGCTCCCGTGGCGGCCTCCACCCCCATGACCCGGCCTCGGGCGGACGCGAGGTAGAGGCGGCCCCCCTCCTCGGCCATGAAGGTCATCCCCTCCACGGGCAGCTCCCAGGCGGGGAGGAGCCGGTAGGGCCTCAGCGCCGCCAGGCCTTCCAGGGCATCCTTGAGGACGCGGCAGGCCTTCGAGCCTAGGGCGTATTCCGGCCCCGCTTCAGGGACGCCGCGTTCCTCAGAGCCGCGCGCGCCCAGGGAGACCTGTACGAGGAAGAACGCCCCCACGAAAGCGAGGGCGAGGAAAACCGCGAGCTTGAGGACCAGCACCGGCATATGGCTGGCTCTGTCTTCCATGGCTTCCATGCCTCCCTCCGGCCGCGCGGACCGGCGGCCCCGGCTTTCCCTATCCTTCGGCCTCCGGAGAGCCCTTCCCTCCCCTCCAGGGGGCAGGCAGACCCTGCGGGCACGGCCCTCCCGCATCCCCCTCCGCCTCACCCCATATTAGAGCCGCGAGCCGTGACGCGGTTCCCGCATTCAGCAGGAACTTGCCGCGCAGCACCTCCCGCCACGGCTCCAGTTCCCGGACGCCGCCGAAGAGACGGCTACCCAGGGCTCCGGCGACCTCCTCCTGGGTCAGGATGACCCTGGTGGGGGGCGGTCCCTCATCGCATTCGGGCACGCGCGCGCGGTAGGCCAGCAGCGCCTCGGAGGAGGTACGCCCGCCTCGCCCGCGCGCGAGCAGGAAATAGGTCACCCACAGGGAGAGGAGGAAGCCGGCCACGGGGCCGGAGATGAACTTCCAGCGCACGTCGAAGGCCACGGTGACCGCGGTGGCCAGGGCCGCACTGGCGAGGAAGACGGGCGCCCAGGCGGTCAACGCCCTGCGCACGGCACGGGGATCCCAGGGGCGGTTGCGGTACAGGAAGGAGAGGATGTCCAGGGGGGTGTTGGAGAGCAGGGCGTCGCCGCCGAGGTCGCTCTCCCCGTAGGGGGCCACCGGGGCCACGGCGAGGAGGGCGCGCGGCTCCCGGGCCTCCTCCAGGCGGCGGCGCAGGCGCAGGGCGGCGTTGGCGCACCAGCCCAGCGCGAGGAAGCTCTCGCCCCTCACCTCCAGGCCCCGTTCCGTCTCGAGGCGGGACAGCATGGCCATCATCTCCTCCTCGCCCGCCCATTTCTCCGCGGTCCCTTCCCCCAGCCCGGAGCGGGGGTGGAGGGAGAGGATGCCTCCCCGCGCGGGGAGGGAGGCGCGGAGCGCCCGCAGCAGCTTTTCTCCTTCCATGCCAGGTTCAACCATTACTACCAGATTCTTCCCATTATCCCCCCAGCTCCCCGTGAGCACCGCCTTTCCCTCGGGGAACTCAAACACCTCCGTTGACAGGCCCTTCCCCTCTCGGCGGCCTCTCCTCGCGAGGCGGCGTAGCGCTTCGGCCAGGGAGGCGATAAGTGCGGTGGCCGCCGCCGCCGCGACGACGCCCAGCGCCAGGCAGACCAGGCTCATCAGCGCTTCTATGTTGCGCACGTTCCGGTGGAGCGGATCGCTGAAATACCATGCGTAGCCGAAGATGATCAGCGCCGCACCCAGGGCATGGTTGAGGTTGGCGCGCACCCGGCCTCCGTAGAGGCTGAGGCCGTGCCAACCCCTGCGCGCCGCCGCGATCTGGATGATGCCCAGGGAGACGAGGAAACAGAAGAGGAAGGTCTCCAGGATGTCCTCGTAAAACACCTCCTGCATGTTCCACCTCTTCCTCAGGGGGATTTGACCCTGTCCCCACGCCGCATCACGAAGCGAGGACGCTTGCCTCTATGCGTGCCGGCGTGTTTGCATGAGCGGCGGTCGCCGGGTCGGCCGCGCGGCGGCGCCTCCCGGGAGGCGCGGGGGGGCTGGCTGCGGCGGAACGGGAACGGCATGCCCTGCCTCATCTCCTCATGCTCGCGGCGGAGCGGAAGATGCTCTCCGCCCCGTTCACCAGGGCCACGAAGGGGCGGCTTAGAAAATCCAGGCGGTGGACTGTCCAGGCGCTGGCGGCGGCGAGGAGGATGCCCGCGAGCACGTCCCCGGGGTAGTGCACGCCGCAGAAGACGCGCGCGAAGGACATGAGCAGCGCGGGGGGCAGGAACCACCACCCGAAGCGGTGGTCCGAGAACCAGGCGGAGAAGAAGAAGGTGAAGCAAGCGGTGGCGGGGTTGCTGGGAAAAGACCAGTCCGTGGGACGGTAGAAGAGGAGGTTCACCGGATGGTCGACGAAGGGACGCGGTCGGTGAACCAGGGTGATGGCGAGCTGGAGGAGGGCCGAGGAGACGGCGATGGCCACGAACACGCGCACCACCGCGGCGAGGTTATCGCGGTCATGGCGCCGCCCGCGCCCGTGCAGGGCCATGACCAGCACCAGGAAGCCCAGGGTGAAGGGCACCAGGTGGTCGTTGCAGAAGGCCTGCATGGACGAGTCCAGCAGGCTGTTCCTTCCCGCCAGCCCGTTTATCCAGGTGAAGACGGTATAATCCAGGTCGAGGAGCCAGTGCAAGCGTACCTCCCGGCGTCACCGCCCCTCCCGCGGGGCTGGAGTCATTATACACGCTGCGGGGGCGGCGTAGACCTCCCGCGCCTCGCTGCGGGCGGCGCTCGGGGCGGGCCGGGGCTCCGGGAGGGCACGGAAGCCGCGGGCTTGAGAACACGTGCCGCGCGGACGCCGGCAGCCCTGCGGTAGGTCTCAGCCCCGCGGGCTCCGGCGGGAGGAAAACGGCGCCGGCTTGAGAAGAAGTATAGGCGGGACGGAAAGTGATGACGGCAGGGCGGGAGGCGGTGAGCAGGGACAGGCGTTTCGGAAGATGGCTGGGCGCGGCGATGCTGGGGACCGCCTTGGCGGCCGCGGCGGTATGTGCCGTGCTGCTCATCGATCCCTGGGGCTGGTTCAACGCCTCGCCGGAGGCGGCGGTCGAGGCCGGGTCCTTTCCCGGGGTCGAGGCTCCACCCCTGCTTCCGCCCGCCGAGCCCGTCTCCCCCTCCCCCTTCAACGTCCTCATCCTGGGCCTGGACCACGGCGCAGGACGGCCGCAGCAGGGCAACGAGCGCAGCGACGTGATGATGGTGGCGCACGTGGACGAGTCCAAGGGCAGGGCGTGCCTCCTCTCCATCCCCCGCGACAGCTACGTCCCCGTGCCGGGGCACGGCACCAGGAAGATAAACGAGGCCTATCCCCTTGGCGGCCCCGAACTGGCGGTGGAGACGGTTGAGCTGCTCACGGGCTTGGAGATCCGCAACTACGTGGTCATGGACTTCGACGAGTTCGCCTGGCTTGTGGACCTCTTCGGGGGGGTCCGCGTCACCCTGGAGAAGCCGATAATGGACCCCAAGCTGGGCATCATACCCGCCGGGAGCCAGCTGCTGGACGGCGAGCACGCCCTGATCATGGCCAGGTCAAGGGATTATCCGGAGGGGGATCTGGAGCGCGCGCGCCAGCAGCAACGGCTGATAACCCAGGCCCTTTACAAGGGCAAGGATCTTGCCGGCAGCCCGGGGGCGGCGTGGTTCCTCTCCGTGGCCCTGGAGCGCCTGGAGACCGACCTCACCCGCGACGAGGTCATACGCCTGGCACGGGAGTTCGCGGCCTTCCCCGTGGTGGACGTGCAGGGAGGCCTGCTGCCCGGCCGCAACGGCGCCGCGGGGGGCGCGAGCGTGTACTTCGTGGACCGGGAGGCCACGCGCGAGCTGGTCTACTCCCTGGAGAGCGCGTGCTCCATCCCGCCGCAGTACCGCTGAGGTGCGAGATGAGGATAAAGCTTGACCTCCACGTGCACACCGTTTATTCCTTCGACGGCACCATCGACCCGGATGGCTTGCGGGCGGCGTGCCGCGAGCGGGGGCTGGCGGGGGCGGCGGTGACCGACCACGATTCGCTGCGTGGGGGCCTGGAGTTCGCCGCCGCGCTGCCCGACCTGCTGATCATCCCGGGGTCGGAGATCCGGAGCGCGGAGGGGGAGATAATCGGCCTCTTCCTGCGCGAGGACGTCCCGTCCGGGCTCTCCGCCGAGGAGACCATGCACAGGATACACCGTCAGGGAGGGGTGGTGGTCATCCCCCATCCCTTCGACCTGGTGAAGCTGAAGCGGATGACCGCCCGCCGCCTCCTGGAGATGCGGGGCGAGATAGACGCCCTTGAGGGCATGAACGGCAAGCCGCGCTGGTGGCTCGCCAACTCCGCCGCACGCCGCTTCGCCGCGGAGCACTGCTTCCCGGTCACGGGAGGGAGCGACGCCCATATAGCCGCCCATGTGGGCGCGGTGTACACCGAGATGGAGGAATTTACCACTCCGGAGGGTTTCCTGGCCTCCCTGCGGGAGGCCGAGCCCGGAGGCGGGCGATACAGCCCGTGGTCCTCGCAGCTGGAGCGCTGGCGAGCCAGGACGCGGCGGAGATTGCCCTGAGGGGTGCGGGAGGCGTAACCGTCCGAGCACGCGCAGGATCTTGTCCCCGGGAGGCTGACCGGTTTGCCGTCCCCTTTTCTTTTCTGTCAACGTTGCATGCGCACGGGGGCGGCCCCGGTGAAGGGCGATTCATCCCGGGCAGAACGCCTACCGCGTGGCGGCACTCCGCCCGGCGCCGCGCCGCTAGTCGAAGAATCCCTCCGGGGGCTCGAGGTCCGGGGGCATCCCGGGCTCTCCGGGCTCCAGGGGGGGCAACGGCTCCAGGCGGTCCTCCAGCCTGGGTATCTTTACGCCGCCCGGGGGCGATTCGGTGGGCAGGTCCAGGGGAGGTATCTCCAGGGGGGGAACGGGCTTGACGGGCTCTGGGCGGAAAGCCGGTCCTTCCTGGGCGAAGGGCTGTGCCGGTGCCGCCGCCTGCGGTGCGGCCTGGACCCCGGGCTCGGGGCGCTCCTCGAAGAACGGGGCCGGCTCGGGCATGGAGGGAGGGACCGCCTCCGCCGGTGCCCCCGCCTGCGGTGCGGCCTTGACCCCGGGCTCGGGGCGCTCCTCGAAGAACGGGGCCGGCTCGGGCATGGAGGGAGGGACCGCCTCCGCCGGTGCCGCCTTGGCCGCTTTCCGGGCCGCCTTCTCCTCCTCGCGCCTGCGCTTGGCCTCCTCCTTCTGCAGGCGCGCCAGCTCCTTCTTGCTCAGGGGGGCCTCCGCCAGGGGAGCCGCCTCCTCCGCCGGTGCCGCCTTGGCCGCTTTCCGGGCCGCCTTCTCCTCCTCGCGCCTGCGCTTGGCCTCCTCCTTCTGCAGGCGCGCCAGCTCCTTCTTGCTCAGGGGGGCCTCCGCCAGGGGAGCCGCCTCCTCCGCCGGTGCCGCCTTGGCCGCTTTCCGGGCCGCCTTCTCCTCCTCGCGCCTGCGCTTGGCCTCCTCCTTCTGCAGGCGCGCCAGCTCCTTCTTGCTCAGGGGGGCTTCCACCGGTGCCGCGGGGATGAAGGCCTCCGGTGGCGCCTCGCCCGGAGGGGCCGGCGGTACAGGAGGCGGGGCGAATTCCGGATGAGGAGCGGGGGCTGCCGCGGGGGACGGCCGGGCTTCCGTAGCCGCGGTCGTGACCCCCTCGCCGGGACCGAAGGTTGCCGCCTCCTCTTTCTCCCACAGCGACTCCGCCGCCCCCATTTCGAAGGCCGGCCTCGCCACCGGTGCCGGCGGCGGCTCCTCCTTTCCCCGTCTCTTCTTTCTCAGGGACACCCTGGCCTCCGCTTTCTGCCGCTCCTTGGCCAGGCGCAGGGAGGCGCTTCCCAACCCTGCGGAGAGCTCCTCCACCTTGCTACGGTAGCAGTTCAGGCAAAGGTGTATCTGGTTGGTCTCCGACGCGCAGAGCGGGCAGATGGGCGTCTCACATTGTACGCAGGTGGTGATGGCATTGTTACCCGCGTGGAACGGACACTCCATTATGGCCACCTCCCAGCCATCTGTTCAAGGTCGCTTCCAATATTACTTCTAGGACAGGACCGCAATCCCTTCGGCGCCGCTTCCCCTCTGCTTCCAGTATATATCCATCCCGCCGGCGCACGCACACGGGCGGCGGCACCGATCCCGTCGCGCCTCCCGTAGGAGGCCAGTAAGGTTATCGGCAGCTGGAGAGGCCTTTTTAAGGCGGCTTCGCCGGCCCGCACGCGGCTGATATAATCGCAGGCATGGGAGGGGAACCGCCCCGCCAGTGGAAGGAGCCCGCTGCGATGGTCCTGAGCGCGGAAGGGAAAAAGGTCTTCGGGCGTTTCTGTCTCATCGCCCTGGGGATACCCGCCGTGCTCTTCGCCTTCTGCGCCGTGCTGCACCTCACGCCCTGGGCGGTGGAGAGGACGGGTGCGGCCGCGGCGACCCTCAACCTGGCGGCGGGATGCCTGGCGGCGGGAGGGCTGTCGGCCTGGGCTTTCTTCTCCCTTTACCTGTACGGGCGCTTATGGAAACTATTTCCTTATATCGGCGAGAGGGAGAAGGGGTGGTCCTACGCGGAGGGCGTCTTCGGGCTCACCGGGGTGGGGACCAGCATGTCCTCCGTGCTGGGGCTGTTCTACTATCTCTTCAGCGGTGATCTCGGGCGCGCCGCCATCCTTTTCGTGCTTTCATACGCCCTGGCGGGACTGGAGGCGGCGAGGTTCCCGACCCGCATCGCCGATGTCGAGGATGCGATAGCGGGGAAATAAAGGCCGTCGCGGGCGTCTGGCCTCGTCCTCACAGCGATGGGGGTTGATGACGGTGGGAGTCCTGCGCCGTTTCGAGAAACGTCTGGAGAAAGCGTTCGAGGGCCCCTTCACGCGGGCCTTCAAGGGCGGGGTGCACCCCCTGGAGATAGCCCGACGCCTGGCGCGGGAGATGGATGACGGCAGGGCGATCGGGGTCAGCGAGACCCTTGCTCCCAACCGCTTCCAGGTGAGCCTGAGCCCGGCGGACCACGAACGCCTGGCGGGAGCCCTGGAGGAGGTGAGGGGGGAGTTGGAGACCCTTCTCATCTCCTATGCCAACGAGCGCGCCTACCATCTCGTCACCCGCCCGCGCGTGGACCTCGTCGCCGACGCCTCGCTGCGCGAGGGGGAGTTCACCGTATCCTCCCGGCTGGAGGAAGGGAGGGGGGAGCGGCGGGCCGCGAGCCCCGCGGCTTACCGGCCCCCGGAATACGAAGAAGGACGGCTGGGGGTCCTCACGGTGCTGAGCGGGGAGCAGGCCGGACTGCGCTTTTTCCTGAAGGCGGAAAAGATACGCGTGGGGCGGGCGGAGGGCAACGACCTCCGGCTGCCCGATCCGCGCGCTTCCCGTTTCCACGCCGAGATAGAGCGCATCCCGGAAGGATACGTCGTGCGGGACCTGGGGAGCACCAACGGTACCCTGGTGGGAGGGCGCCGCGTGGCGGAGAGGCTGCTGGAGGAAGGGGACGTGTTGACGGTGGGAGGGACGGAGATGCGCTTCGACCTCGTCGCCGACGGATAGGGAGGATGACGGGAGAGAACCGCGCCACGCCGCCTCGCCGCCGGTGGGGCGCTTGCCGGGCGCGAGGTGAAGGGAAGGAGCGGGCGTGCCGGAGATCGTCTATGTGACCTTGAGATACGTCTTCCTGGGGCTGCTCTATGCCTTCCTCGCCCTGGTGGCCAGGCTGATCTACCGCGAGCTCAAGCCGGCACCGGCGAAGGACGCGGTGCGGGCGGCCGCAAGGCCCAGGAAGACGGGGCGCCGGGCCAGACTGGTGCTGGTGGGAGAAACGCCTTTCCGCAGGCAGGGCAACTGGGAGGTGCGGGAGGAGACGGTCATCGGGCGCGCGCCTGAATGCGCCGTCTGCGTGGAGGACGAGTTCGCGTCCAACCAGCACGCCCGGGTCTATCGTACCGGGGAGGGGTATTTCGTCGAGGACCTCGGCAGCACCAATGGAACCTACGTCAACGGACGGCGCATCAACTATCCCATCGGGTTGCGGTACGGCGACCGTATAAGGGTGGGGCGCACGGTGCTCGAGTTCAGGAGGTAGGAGTTGCGATACGCCGCCCTCACGGACACCGGCAGGGTGAGGGAGAACAACGAGGACAGCTACCATGCCGACGGGCGGCTGTTCATCGTCGCGGACGGTATGGGGGGACACCAGGGCGGCGAGGTGGCCAGCGCGGTGGCCATACGGAGCTTCCTCGCCTTCGAGGAGGCGAACCGGCGCCTGCCGCCTCTGAGGCGGCTGCGCGAAGGTATCGCCGCGGCCGACCGGGCCGTGCTGGAGATGGCGGGAGGGAACCCTGAGCTCGCGGGCATGGGGACGACCTTCACCGCCGTGCTGGTGGAGGGCGGGGTTTTCCTGGGTCACGTGGGGGACAGCCGCGCCTATATCTGGAGGGATGGCGAGCTGCGCCTCATGACCAGGGACCACTCCCTGGTGGAGCGCATGGTGCGCGAGGGCCGCATCTCGCGGCGCGAGGCGCGCACGCATCCCCAGAGGAACATCATCCTGCGTGCGCTGGGCATCAGAGGGGGAACCGAGGCGGACTTGGACGAGGTGGAGGCCCGTCCCGGCGACCGCCTGCTCCTGTGCAGCGACGGTCTTACCGCCTGCCTGGAGGACGGCGAGATCGAGGTCCTGCTGTCCGGAGAGGAGGACCTGTCCCTCTGCTGCCGTGCCCTGGTCGACGCGGCCAACCGGCGGGGGGGGCCGGACAACATCACCGTGGTGCTCGCCGAACTCGGTGACGAGGTGGGGGGAGCGGAGGAGGGCCGCCGGGGCATCTTCGGGCGCTGGAGGGCCAGGGCATGAGCCCGCGCTGGAAGGAAGCCTCCCTTCTCGCGGTGGCCGCGGCCGTTCCCTTCCTGGGTTGGGTGTCCATGGATCTCGCCCGGGAGGGGCGGGTGGTGGCATCGGGTGCCCTCTACCCGCTGCTGCTGGCGGGGATGTTCCTCCTCGCCCACCTGGCTCTGCGTTTCTTCCGGCCGGCGGCCGACCCCGTGCTCTTTCCCCTGGCCGCGGCGCTCTCCTCGCTGGGCGTGGTCATCTTGCTGCGGCTGAACCCCCACATGGCGCGGCTGCAGGTGATCTGGCTGGGGATCGGGCTCGCGGGCATGGCGGTCCTGGCGGCGGCCCTGAAGGATCACCGCGTCCTGGAACGCTACCGCTATACCCTGGCGGTCATCGGCCTGGCGCTGCTCCTCTCCACCGTGTTCATAGGGCGCGAGGTGAACGGGGCGAGGCTCTGGCTGGTCTTCGGCCCCCTGCGCTTCCAGCCCTCTGAGCTGGCCAAGGTCCTGCTGGCGGTGTTCTTCGCGGCCTACCTGGCGGAGCGCAGGGAACTCATCGTGGGCGCAGGGCGGAGGTTTCTCGGCGTCAACCTGCCGCGACCGCGCGACCTGGGGCCCCTGCTCACCATGTGGGCCCTTTCGCTGCTGCTCCTCATCTTCCAGAGGGACCTGGGTTCCTCCCTCCTCTTTTTCGGCATCTTTCTGGCGGTGCTCTACGCGGCCACCTCCCGCGCTTCCTTCGTGGTGGTGGGGCTGCTGCTCTTCCTGGCCGGCGCGGTGGCCACCTCCTTCGCCTTCTCCCACGTGCGGGCGAGGGTGGACTCGTGGCTGGATCCCTTGAACCCGGAGACGGTGAACGACGAGAGCTACCAGATCGCACAGTCCCTGTTCGCCTTCGCGGAGGGGGGCCTCTCGGGGACCGGCCTGGCGCGCGGGCGCCCCGACATCATCCCCTTCGTGGAGACGGACTTCGCCTTCGCCGCCGTGGGCGAGGAGCTCGGCCTGCTGGGAGCGGCGGCGGTGGTGATCCTCTTCCTGCTTTTCGCCGGGAGGGGGTTGAGCCTTGCGCTCAGGTGCGAGGACGATTTCGGGAAGCTGCTGGCGGTGGGGCTGACCACCATCGTCTTCCTGCAGGCCTTCATCATCATGGGCGGGGATACGAGGCTGGTGCCCCTCACGGGCATCACCCTGCCCTTCGTCAGCTACGGAGGGAGCTCCCTGGTGAGCAACTTCCTGATCCTCGGGCTGCTGCTGTGCATATCGGGAGCGCCGCGGGAGGCGGGAAAGCGAACCGGCGGAGAGGGGCGGAGCGCGAGGCGGGAGAGGGGGGCCGGAGCAGGTCCCTCTGGCGCAGGCACGGGCACTGTGGATGTTGGGGGTGAGGGCGTCGCGGGATAGCATCAGGAGGCTGGCCGTGCTCTTCATGGCCTTGGCGGCGGCGCTGGTGGTCAACCTGAGCTGGCTGCAGGTGTTCGGGCAGGGGCGTCTGGAGGAAAATCCCGCCAACACGCGGCGCATCATGCGGGAATACGGCATCGCCCGCGGCAGGGTGGTGACCTCCGACGGGTTGGTGGTGGCGGAGAGCGTGAAGACCGACGGGCCGCTGGAATACAGGCGCTCCTATCCCGGGGGAAGCCTCTTCTGCCATCTTCTGGGCTATGACAGCCCCCAGTTCGGCAGGACCGGGCTGGAGGCCTGGTACAACGACTATCTCCTGGGCTACCGGCCGTCACGGGGGTGGACGGAGGAGATGACCTCCGACCTCGAGCGGGGAAACGACCTCGTGATAACGGTGGATTCCGAGGTACAGGCCGCGGCGGCGCAGGCCCTGGGGCGGCGCAAGGGAGCGGTGGTGGCCGTGGACCCCAAGACGGGGGCGGTGCTGGCCATGTGCTCGTGGCCCGACTTCGACCCCAACGCGCTGGTGAGCCGGGAGCGTGACGCCGGAGGCGAATCCGTGGCGGACGGGGCCATGCGCTCGTACAACCAGGACCCCAACAGCCCCCTGCTCAACCGCGCCACCATGGGTCTCTTCGTGCCGGGCTCCAGCTTCAAGGTGGTCACAGCCTGCGCGGGGATCGAGAGCGGTTTCCCCCCCGGCACCACCTACGACTGTCCTGGGGTGCTGCCGGTGGGGGGATCGCGGGTCACCAACTACGGCGACCCCCCTACCTCTTTCGGTACCCAGGATATGGAAACAGCCATGGCCCGTTCCATCAACACCTATTTCGCTCAGCTGGCGCTGGGCATGGGCGCGGGCAGGCTGGTGGAATACGCGGAGCGCTTCGGGATCAACGGGGAGATCCCCCTCGACTACCCGGGGGTCGTCCCCTCCTCCATCCCCCGGGCCGGCGACATGGACCAGGTGGAACTGGCCTGGAGCGGCGCCGGCCAGGGGGAGATCCTCCTCACCCCGCTGCAGCTGTGTCTGGTGGGATGTGCCGTGGCCAACCGGGGGAGGATCATGCGCCCGCACCTCATGAAGGAAGTGCGGCGCTCCGACGAGATCCTGGAGCGTTACGAGGTGCGCGAGTGGCGGTCGCCCATCTCTTCCCAGACGGCCTCCGAGGTACTGGAGATGATGGTGAGCGTGGTGAGGTCGGGTACGGGTGCAGAGGCCGCCATCGAAGGGGTGACGGTGGCCGGTAAGACGGGCACGGCGGAGGTGGAGGGCAAGCCGCCTCATACCTGGTTCCTGGGTATCGCCCCGGCGGAGAACCCCACGGTGGTGGTGGCGGTGCTGCTGGAGAACAGCGGGGGGAGCGGGGGCGCGGTGGCCGCGCCGGTGGCGCGCGAGGTCATGGCCGCTGCCTTGAAGTAGGGCGGGCGCCGGACTCCCGAGGCGCTCTCGACGAGAATGAGATCATCCCCGGTCCTGCCTCGCGGGACATCGTCCTCCCGTCCCGCGCTCCTCTTCTGGAAAACGGCGGGGGGAGCGGCGGCGCGGCGGCCGCGCCGGGGGCGCGTCTTCTTGGCGCCCCGCTCGGCCCCTGCATTATAATGGCCCTGGGGTTTGCGGGCTTTTCCTGACGGAGGAGGCATGGATCGCTTGATGGACTGGAAGGGTCGGGTCCTGAGGAGACGTTACCGCCTGGACGAGAGGGTGGCCGTGGGCCGGACGGTGGAGGTCTTCAGGGCCTTCGACATCCTGGAGGAAAGGGAGGTGGCGGTGAAGTTGCCCCTCCCCCACCTGCTCTCCGACCGGGATTTCTGCGACTCCTTCCGCTCCGCGGCCCACCGCGCCACCCGCCTCAGCCACCCCGGCGTCATCCCGGTGCTGGATTACGGCATCGAGGATAGCCGCCCCTATGCAGTGACGGAGATGGTGGAGGAGAAGACCCTACACGAACTGCTGGCGGCGGGGAAGAGGATGAAGCCGGTGGGAGCCCTCTATTTCGCGGTGGAGATGGGCAGGATACTGGCCTACCTCCACGGGCAGGGCATTGTCCACGGTTCCCTGGACGAGAGGCATGTGTTCATCTACCCGGGGCGCAGGGCGAGGGTGTCCGACCCCGGCTTTCCCGTGGTGCTGGGAGGCGCTGCCAGCCCCCATCCGTTCTATCGGGACCCCAGGCGCGACCTGAGCGACCTCGGCTACCTCCTCTACCGCAGCCTCACCGGCAGGGGCGCGGCGGAGGCGGTGGCGGACATCAGGGAGGGCAGGCTGAAGTGGGGCGACGAGGTCCCGCCCCGCCTGCGCCGCCTGGTGCAGCTCTGCCTGGACAGCGTCGCGGGCGCGGGCTTCCCTTCCTCCGATGAGCTGGTCATGGAAGCGGTCTCCACCCTGCGGGAGGAGGTGCCCATGATGCCGGAGCCGCGCCCGGAAGCGGGGGTGGCCGGAAGGGGCGAGGAGGTGGCGAGGCCCGCCCCCGCCATATCCCTGCCCCGCCTGAAGCGCTGGCAGGTATGGCTGGGGGCCGCCATGCTGGCCGTGGCGGCCATCTTCTTCCTGGTGTGGATACTCTCCATCGCCATCACCGGGAGCAAGGTCGAGGTGCCCAACCTGGTGAACGTGAGCGTGGAGGAAGCCCGGAAGCTGGCGGCGGAGCGCGACCTGGGCTTGCTGGTGGTGGCAAGGGAGTACGACGCCGGCGTCAGGGCTGGGTATGTGATATCCCAGGACCCCAAGGGCGGGGTCATGGTGAAGAGGAAGACGGTGGTCAAGGTGCTGGAGAGCCTAGGCCCCCTCACCGTGCCCAACCTCGTCGGGCTCACCCTGGAGGACGCGCGGCTGGTGCTGGAGAGCCGCGGTTTCCGCGTGGGCGAGGTGATCTACCGCGAGGTACAGGGATACAGCGAAAACCGCGTGGTGGAGACGGATCCCCCCTACGGGTCCAGGCTGTCCAGCGGGGCGGCGGTCAACCTGGTGGTGAACAGGAAGGCTTCCGGCGTCTGAGGCGCGCTTGCCGGGGAACCGGCCTCCAGGCGCCGCCCTCAAATAATGTTCGGAGGATGTCCACGGGGATCCGTCCCCGGGGGAAAGTAGTGGCGGCGGGCGCGGGGCCGCGGCGCGGGAGGAAGGCGCGGGACAACGGTCGCGTACGGTAAGGCGTCGCGGGCGGGGCAGGGGCTGAAGGACAAGCGGCCCGGCGCATGGAAAAATGATCTTGAAGGTATGGGAAAAAGAACCCGGGAAGGGCGCGAGCGGGAGTGCCCGAGCCCGGAGGTCATAGAGGTCTCTCGGAGGTAAGAGCAGAGGATGCTGGGAAAGGTCTTCAACCAGCGCTATCGTATCAAGGAAAAGATTGGCAGCGGAGGCATGGCCGACGTCTTCCTCGCCGACGACCTGCTGCTGGGCAGGGAGGTGGCGGTGAAGGTCCTGCACCCGCAGTACGCGGCCGACCCCTCCTTTATCCAGAGGTTCCGCCACGAGGCCCAGGCGGCGGCCAACCTCAACCACCCCAACATCGTGAACATCTACGATTGGGGCGGCGAAGGCGAGCTCTACTACATCGTCATGGAATACGTGGAGGGTCGCGACCTCAAGGAGATACTGCGCACCGAGGGCCGGCTGCTCCCCGAGCGCGCGGCGGAGGTGGCGGCGGAGATAAGCGCCGCCCTGCAGTTCGCCCACCGCCACAACCTCGTGCACCGCGACATCAAGCCGCACAACGTCTTCATCACCAACCTCGGCCAGGTCAAGGTGATGGATTTCGGGATCGCCCGCGAGGGCGACGGGGGAGGCATGACCCAGACGGGCATGGTCATGGGCACCCCGCAGTACATCTCTCCCGAGCAGGCACAGGGGCTGGCGGTGGACGGGAGGTCGGACATCTACTCCCTGGGCGTGGTGCTCTACGAGATGCTGACGGGCAGGGTGCCCTTCGACGACCCCAACCCCGTGACCGTCACCTACCGGCAGGTGCGCGAGGACCCCATACCACCCTCGGTGATCGACCCCGAGATCCCCGCCACCCTCGAGGCCGTGGTGATGAAGGCCATGGCCAAGAACCCCGCCAATCGCTACCAGACCGCGCAGGAGATGAAGGCCGACCTGCTGCGTTTCCTCGAGGGCATGCCAGTATCCGCCACCCCTGTGCTCCCGGGACGCACGGCCACGGCCGCCCTTGTGCCGGCCTCGGGAGGCGGCGGGAGCAGGTGGCCATGGGCGGTGGCGGCGGCGGTGGTGGCGGCGCTGGCGGTCACGGGGATCGTCCTGGCGCTGGTGCTGGGAGGGGGAGGCGGCAAGGTGGAGGTCCCCAACTTGCAGGGGATGTCGTTGGAGAAGGCCACCGGCACCCTGGAGAGCCTGGGACTGAAGGTGGGAGAGGTCAAGGACAAGTACATCGAGGACGAGTCGGAGGAGGCCGGCCTGGTGGTCTCGCAGGACCCGGAGTGGGGCACCCTGCTGGCAAAGGGCGAGAAGGTCAGCCTCACCGTGACGCGCGAGCTGCGTATGCCCGAACTCGAGGGTATGTCCCGCGATGCGGCGGAGGACATCCTGAAGAAGATGGGCATCCTGGTGATCGAGATAAAGAGCACCCCCGTGGAGGACGAGGAGGAGGTCAACAGGGTGCTCTCCCAGAGCCCGGCCGCCGGAAAGCTCGTCTCCCCCGGCACCACGGTGAGGCTGGAGATCGGGGTGGAGCAGAAGAAGGTGGCCGTCCCCGACGTGGTGGGCATGAAGCAGGCGGACGCCGAGGAGACCCTCAAGAAGGCCGGTTTCCTAGTATCGGTGAGCGAGGAATCCAGCTCCGAGGTGGACGAGGGCCGGGTGATCAGGCAGAGCCCCCTGGCGAACCAGAAGGTGCTGGAGGGGAGCACGGTGACCATCGTGGTGAGCACCGGGCCTTCCACGGTCAGCGTTCCCGACGTGCGGGGAGAGAAGGAGGCGGACGCCAAGCGCATCCTCGGCGACGCCGGACTCAACTATACCGTGATCTACCAGGACACCTCGGACTCCACCCAGGTGGGAAAGGTCCTCGACCAGGTGCCCCTTCCCGGGGCCACGGTGGACGCGGGCTACAACGTGCGCATTTTCGTGGGGCGTTCCTCCTGAGCGGGGGAGAGGGCGCGGCGGAGAGCGCTCCGGGGACGGGGCTCCCCCCGTGCTGATGCCAAAGATTACCATATCCTGAGGTGGGAAGCCGCCGAGATCCGGCCCCGGGCTTTCATGCCGCTACCCGGCTGATTCGGCGCGGCCGCCGCAGGGACGAACGCCACCGGGACGGCCCTCCCTCCTCCCGCCACGGAAGGTATCCCCAGGCCGGCCGCCGCCGGGGTCGGAAGCGGGGAGGCTTCCCCGCCCCCGCCCGCTGAGGATGCCCCCGCCACCCCCGCGAGGAGCGGAAGCGGCTCCAGCGCCCCGTGCTATAATCGACGCCATGAACGGGGAATACGACGTGGTGATCGTGGGGGCCGGCCCCGGAGGATGCGCGGCCGCATGTGCTCTTGCACCCCGCGGGCACCGTGTTCTGGTGCTGGAAAAGGACCGCTTCCCACGCGAGAAGATCTGCGGAGACGGCATAGCCCCTCGGGCCGTGCATGCCCTCTACCGCCTTGGCCTGCGGGACGAGCTGGAGGGGCGCTTCAAGCGCACCTCCGGCATACGTTTCTATGCCACCTGGGGCGGGCTCACCGAGGTGCGGTATCCCATGGGGAGCCGCTACCCGGACCATGGCTACGTGGCTCCGAGACGGGACCTCGACCACCTCCTCCTGCGGCACGCACGGGAGCTGGGGGCTGAGGTGTGGGATGGATGCCGTGTGACCGGGATGCTGCCGCGCGAGGGAGGCCGTTTCCCAGGGGTCAGGGCGGAGCGCGGCGGGGAGAGCTTGGAGATAGCTGCCCGCTACATCGTGGGCGCTGACGGACCCACCTCCAGGGTGGGCGGGGATCTGGGAATGCTCAACCGCGACCCCCTTTTTCTGGGGGTCTCCGTGCGTTGCTATATGCGGGGCGCGGAGGGCGTCTCCGATTTCCTGGAGATCTATCCCGAGGACGCCATCTCCCCCGCCTGCGGATGGATCTTCCCCGTGGACGGGGAGACGGTGAACGTGGGGGCGGGCTACATGCTCTATGCCGGGAAAGGGCACGCCCTGAACATCAACCGTGTCTTCGAGGCCTTCGTGGAGCGCACGCGCCACGCTGCGGCGAAGCTGCGCCGCGCCGAGCCCCTGGGTAGACCGCGGGGCGCCCTGCTGCGCGTGGGCCTGGGTGGCTCGGTCACCGTGAGGGATAACGTGCTGCTGGTGGGAGACGCGGCTTCCATGACCAACCCCATCAGCGGCGAGGGCATAACCTACGCCCTGGAGAGCGGCCGCTGGGCGGGGGAGACGCTGGCGGCAGCGCTGCGCTCCGGGGACGCGGGGCTGGTGGAGAACTACCGCCGCATCCTGGAATGGTATTACCGTCGCTACTTCCGCCTGGGGACCATGGCCATCCGTTACGGCAACAGGCCGTGGTTCGTGAACCCCCTGCTCTTCACCACCTCCCGCATCCCCCGGCTGGGAGACAAGATGGGGCGCTTCCTCATGAACTGCCGGAGGTCGGATCACCCGCTATGAAAGGGACGGCGGTGGGCGCATGGGTCTGAAGATCACCTTCCTCTATCCCGATTTTTTCCAGTACGATGAGGAGCGCTACCTTCCCGAGGGACGCATCTACCTGGGGATAGGCTATCTCTCCGCCTACCTCAAGCGCGAGGGACATCGCACCTCCCTAATCCACCTGGTGCGGCCGGTGGGCAGGGAGGAACTGCTGGCGAGGTTGGCGGAGGAATCGCCCGACCTGGTAGCCGTTTCCAGCACCACCCACATGTTCCCCCATGTGCGCCGCTGGGTGAGCTGGATCAAGGAGGAGAGCGACCTCTTCACGGTGTGCGGCGGCGCCCACCCCACCCTGGACCCGGAGGGGGCCTTGCGCGAAGCGCCCCTGGACGCGGTGTGCCTGGGAGAGGGGGAGGAGACGCTGGCGGAGCTCTGCGCCGCCCTGGAGGAAGGCCGCGACCCCTCGGGGATAGCCTCCCTCTGGGTGAGAAGAGGAGAGGAGATAATCCGCAACCCGGTGCGCCCCCTGGTGGAGGACCTGGATTCTCTCCCCCTCCCGGACCGGGAGATATTCGACCCCGCCAACTTCTGCGAGCAGCAGCACGAGCGCGGCACCCTCATGGCCTCGCGGGGTTGTCCCTACAGCTGCACCTACTGCTCCAACCACGCCCAGCGCAGCATCTATCCCAACCGACGCAGCTACGTGCGCTTCCGCAGCGTGGACAACGTGATGCGGGAGATCCGCGCCATTATCGCGGCCGATACCGGGGGCCGCCTGCGCTACATCCGTTTCGACGACGACATCCTCACCCTGGACCGGGAATGGTTCCGGGAGCTAGTGGAACGTTACCGGGAGGAGGTGGACCTCCCCTTCATCTGCAACTCGCGGGTGAACGTGCTGGACGAGGAGACGGTGGCCCTCTTCGCCCGCGCGGGATGCTCGGTGATCTGCATGGGCATCGAGAGCGGCAACGAGGGGTTGAGGAGGAAGGTGCTCAACCGCCACATGTCCAACCGGGATATCGTGCGTGCCTTCCACCTCTGCCGCCGGTACGGCATCAAGACCGTCTCCACCAATATGACCGCCCTCCCGGACGAGGACCTGCCCGCGCTCCTGGATACCATAAAGGTAAACGCCATGGCGCGGCCCAACTGCATGCAGGTATCCACCTACCACCCCTACCCCAACACGCGCCTCTACTCCTACTGCGAGAAGAAGGGCTACCTCTCGGGACGCCACGTGGACACCATCTTCGACGGACGCAGCTCCCTGGAGATCCCGGCCTTCCGGGATCCCGCCTACGCCTTCGCCAAGGAGAAGTTCTACCCCCTGGCCGAGCTGTATTCGCGGCTCTATGAGGCCGGGAGGGCCGGAGGAGCGGCCGCCGGTGCCCTGGACCGCCTGCTGACGGCGGACGGGATCCCGTGGAGGCTGCGGCGCCCGCTGCTGGAGGCGGCCGCGGGCTGGGCGGATCGCCGCTCCCGCTTCGAGTGGATATACTATTGATACCGTTGACGACTTGCGCGTGGCGGCCCGGATGCGGGCACGTGGACGTAAAGGTCTGGGGGCGAAGACAGACCGCGGTGCCGCCGGTGCCGGAGCCGAGGCAAGAGGGGGTAAAAGGCCGGGATGGTGCCACGGAGATGGGGCCTCGGGCTGAACCGATGGGGGAGAAAATTAGAGGTTTCCGAAGCCCTGAACCCCATCCGCCGGGGTGGCCGCAGGGCAAGAGCGTCTCGGCGGAGAATGAGATAGAGAAAGGATAAGGGAAAGGTCACAGCGTGCTTCGATGGTGAGAGACGGCGGTCTTTCAGAGGGGATGGAGGCGCGCGGGGGGCACGAGGCTCGAGAGAGACGGGGGTGATGCATGATGGCGACTTTGAAGAGCTGCCGCGAATGCGGGGTTCCCAGGCGTTTCGCGAGCGAGCACGCATGGCTGGACAACGGCACCATCGTACAGAGCAAGAACCCGGACCACCGCATGATCTTCATCGAGCTGGAGAACATCAACTCCACCTTCCGCGGCGTGGAGGAGATCATCGGCGTGCCCATCGACCGCATCATCGTGGAGGCCAAGCGCAGGGCCACCTTCGATTTCGTTGACCACATGCTCCCCGGCGTGGTGAAGGCGGTGGTCAGGCTGGTAGGGGTGAAGCCGGTGATCCGCAACGTCACCGCCCTGGGAAGGGTGATGGGTTACGGGAAGTTGGAGCTGGCGAGAATGCGCCGTACCCACAGCGAGGGCGACTTCGTGACCATCAAGGCGAGCGAACTATATTCGCTGCCTCTCTTCAGCGGCGACCTGGCGGGTTCCTTCAACGCCATCGACCGGCGCGAGGTGGGGATCACCCACGAGGAGGTGGCCCCCGGGGAATACGAGATCACCGCGCATTTAACCCCCCATCCCTTGGAGCTGCAGGAGAGGCTGAAGACGAAGCCCTACGCGAACAAGAAGGGGGACGTGGGGCTGGAGCGCTGCCCGGGGTGCGGACTACCGCGCGCCCTCGCGCGCTACCAGTGGCTTCCGGAGCGCGGCGTCATCCTGCACCGTGAGAGCGGGCGGCGCATGGTGGCCCTGGGACCGGCCACCCTTGACGCCATCATCTCCGAGCTGGAGAAAGAGCTGGGGGATACCATCCCGAGGGTGGTGGTGGAGGCGCAGCGCCGCTTCCTGCGCAGCGGCTTCTACGGCGTGGACGAGGCGCGGTCGCGAGAGGACCTCCGCCAAGCCCTGGCACTGCGCGGCCTTGGCAACCTGGTGGGGCTGGAATGGGGCGAGGGCTCCCTGCGCTTCCACATCGAGAACCCCTGCCTCAACCTGGTGCTGGTGGGCTTGGTGCAGGGCATCTTCGAGCTGGTGACCGGCAGGGAAGGGCGGGTAGAGTGGGAGGAGAGGGAGGACGGAGACCTCATGGTGGAGGTCGTCACCGCCTAAGCCGCCTCCGAGTGCAGGCACGCCTCTCGCCGGGCGTCGCGCGCGGCCTTTCCGCCTTGCGGGGGTGCGTCTGCTCCCGTCATTCCGGGCAGGCGCAGGGAACCTGGAGACATTTGGGGCAGCCGGAGGCGTATTTCTCCGCCGCCTGCGCGAGGTCCACGCCGCAGAGGTTGGCGAGGCTCGCCAGCCAGGCGAGGACGTCCGCGAACTCCTCGCGCAGGGACGCGGCGTCCCCGGAGCGCAGCGCCCGCGCCAGCTCTCCCACTTCCTCCACCATCCAGGCATAGGTGCCCCAGGTCCCCCGCCGCCCGTCCTTTTCCAGGTAGATGTCCCCTATGCGTTTCTGAAAGCCCGCGATGTCCAATGCCTCCTCCCTCCGGGCCGCCCCTTGAGCCTCCGGCCGGCACCATCATACCTCGCGGTACCCCCTCTCTGTCCCCGAGGGCCCGCGATGTCCAATGCCTCCTCCCTCCGGGCCGCCCCTTGAGCCTCCGGCCGGCACCATCATACCTCGCGGTACCCCCTTACATCTCCGAAGGGCGTGCGGCGGTGTTCCCGCATGACGTGATATCCCTCAACCGGGAGGCCTTGACGGGGACGACAACCTGCCCTAGATTGTTTAGCATGGCTAAACATGGACGCGGAGACGCGGGGGAGGGATCCCCCGGGCTCGAGGAGCTCGCGGGCCGTTTCGTGGACAGCATGGGAGTGATCATGCGCATGCGGGGGTCGGTGTTCCGCCGGGCCATGGGCGAGCACGGGGTCACCGGACCGCAGCTCTTCCTCATGAAGATGGTGGGTACCCACGGCGAGATGAGCGTGACCGGGGTCTCCGAGATGATGATGGTGACCGCCCCCACCGCCAGCCGCATGATAGACGGGCTCTGCGCCAGGGGCCTGCTGCAGCGGCGCAAGGACCCGCGTAACCGCCGCGCCACCTACGTGAGCCTGACCCGGGAGGGAGAAAAGGTGATGCGGAGGTTGTGGGAGATGCAGAAAACGGAGTTCCTGCGGCTCATGCGCGACGAGGACCGGCAGGGGCTCGCCGGCACGGTGCTCTTCCTCGAGGACCTGGCGGAACGCCTGCCCCGACAGCTCAAGGGGCGGGGAAGCGGAGAGCAAAGACGAGGGTGAGGAGAAGAAGGTGGACGGATACGCGGTCGAAGTGGAGGGACTGGTAAAGAGGTTCGGGGACCTGACGGCGGTGGATGAGGTTTCCTTCGAAGTGGGCCGGGGAGAGGTCTTCGGTTTCCTGGGGCCCAACGGGGCGGGCAAGACCACCACCATCAACATGCTCTGCACCCTGCTCGCTCCCACCGAGGGTACGGCGAGGGTGAACGGGTTCGACATACGCACCCAGAGGAGAGAGGTGCGGGAGTCCATAGGGCTGGTCTTCCAGGACCCCAGTCTGGACGACCGCCTCACCGCCAACGAGAACCTGGATTTCCACGCCGTCATCTACGCCGTTCCTTCCTCCGAGAGGGAGAGGAGAAAAAGGGAGGTCCTGGAGATGGTGAACCTCCTGGACCGCGCTGACGACCTGGTCATCACCTACTCGGGGGGTATGAAGAGGAGGCTGGAGATCGCGCGCGGGCTGCTGCACTACCCCAAGGTGCTCTTCCTCGACGAACCCACCATCGGCCTCGATCCCCAGACGCGGAGCCACATCTGGGACTACATAGACGAGCTGAAGAAGCGTGAGGGCAACACCATCTTCCTCACCACCCATTACATGGAGGAGGCGGAGCACTGCGACCGCATCGCCATCATCGACCGGGGAAAGATCATCGCCCTTGACACCTCCGAGAACCTCAAGAACATGGTGGGCGGGGACGTGATCAGGATAAAGACGGAGGACGACGCGCAGGCCGAGGAGGAACTGAAAGAGCGCTTCGGGGTGAACATCCTCGAGGACCGCGACTGCGTCTGCTTCGAGGTGGAGCGCGGTGAGGAGTTCATCCCCCGGGTCATCAGGGAGCTGGGGGTGCGCATCCAGGCCATAAGCCTGCACCGCCCCACCCTCGACGACGTCTTCCTCAAGCTCACCGGGCGCGAGATCCGGGAGGAAGAGGCTGACGAGCTCGGGAGCATGAGGGCCCTGGCGAGGGTGCGGCCTCCCTTCGCGAGATGACCGGACGTGGTGGACGCATAAAGGAGTGGAGATGACGGGAACTGCGAAAGATAAGGCCGGGATGGAAGAGGCCGTGGGCGATACGGCGGGGCGAGGGCGGTCAAACCTGCAGTGGGCCATGCGCGGCGTGTACATCATCTGGCTGCGGGAGTTCAAACGCTTCTGGAGGGACCGGCCGCGCCGCATCGGGGGCTTCGCCCAGCCCATCATCTACCTCGCCTTGCTGGGGGTGGGCATGCAGAGCGCCTTCAAGGTCTTCGGAGGCAGCGACGTTTCCTACGTGAAGTTCATGTTCCCGGGCATCCTGGGCATGACCGTTCTCTTCACCGCGGTCTTCTCATCTATTTCCATAATATGGGATAGAGAGTTCGGGTTCCTCAAGGAGGTGTTGGTCTCCCCCGTGCCTCGTTCCAGCGTGGCCTTGGGGAAGATCATCGGCGGCTCCACCACCGCCCTGCTCCAGGGGGCCATCTTCCTGGCGCTCGCCTTCACTCCCTGGTTCTACGGGTTCAGCCTCTCCACCCTGTGGAAGGTACTGGCGGTGCTTCCCATCCTCGTACTGCTGTCGCTGAGCCTCACCTCCATGGGGGTGTCGGTGGCGGCGCGTATGACCTCCTTCGAGGGCTTCCCCATCGTGATGAACTTCCTCCTCATGCCGCTGTTCTTCCTCTCCGGCGCCTTCTTCCCACTGCAGGGTCTCCCCGGCTGGATGACCGTGCTCACCAAGATCAACCCCCTAACCTACGGGGTGGACGCCCTGCGGGGGACCATGCTGAGGGGAGTGGACATCGGGGCGGGCATGCAGTCCTCGGTGGCGCAGTTCGCGGTGTGGTTCAAGGACCCCCAGATCTACCAGATCGGGATGAGCAAGGGGTATCCGGACCCCGCGGCCCTCTCCTCCATGACCCAGAGGGCCGCCCTGCCCACCCAGGCCTATCCCATGTGGCTCAATATAGTGGTGATGCTGGGGTTCGGGGCCTTCCTCTTCTTCCTGGCCCTCTGGCAGTTCAACCGCGCCGAATAAACCTATGGGGTCAGCCCCGGACATGGGACATTTTGTATGGGCGGGCGTATGCGTGCCAGGCCTGGACCTCGCTGCGCTCCGTCTAGGCACTGGACACCGTAGCGCCTGCGGCGCTATCGCTTTCGCGATGCAGGCTCTCGCGCGATAAAGGATGACGCCCCGCCGTTCAGGCACCGGCACCGTAGCGCCTGCGGCGCTATCGCTTTCGCGATGCAGGCTCTCGCGCGATAAAGGATGACGCCCCGCCGTTCAGGCACCGGCACCGTAGCGCCTGCGGCGCTATCGCGATGCATTCTCCGAAGCGGCCTGCTATAATACGGTCTGAATCCGGGCGAGTGGCGGAATTGGTAGACGCGCTGGGTTCAGGGTCCAGTGCTCGTACGGGCATGCGGGTTCGAGTCCCGCCTCGCCCACCAGGAACCGGGGACGGCATGACCGCCGTCCCTTATTTCAATACGCCCTTGACCGGGGGAAAAGGCGGGCGGAGCGCGCAAAGGAATAACGGCATGGTTGCCAGAAAAAGACCATGGGCGGGGCGTTAACGGACCCCGAGTGGAGCGAGGAACGGCATGTATGCCCAGGTGAGAGGCCCGAAGTTCAGCAGGCGCAGGAGGAATCCCGCGCCGGCCATCATCGTGGCCATCGTCGTCCTCATCCTGGGATGTTGGCTTTTCAACCTCACCTGCGGTAAGGGGGGCAAGGAGGTAAGCACGTCCGCCCTCACCGAGTACGTGAACCGCGTGCGCCCCATCATCGACACCTCCACCAGCGTGGGATCGGGATGGAACGCCATCCGCTCCTCCCTGGCGCAGCTGGTGGCGGACCCCGATGGCCTGAACCAACAGCTCACCGGAGTAGAGCAGTCCTGCCTTGACCTCCTGGAGCAGGCGAAGGCCATCGAGGCTCCCGAGGGCCTGGGCAATGCCCATGCCGCCCTGCTCATCTGCCTCGAGCAGCGCTACCGGGGGGCCAAGACCTTCCGCTCCGACCTGGTGAACTCCCTGAACGCCGTGGACCTGGACGTCTACGCCCGCAGCATCTCCGAGGACCTGCAGGAGCTGATGCATTCCGACGGCTCCTACCGCTTCTACCGGCGGGCGGTCACCGAAGCCTTGGAGAAGAGCGGCATCCAGGACGTGGCCCCGCTTACGGATTCGGTGTGGCTCTCGGACTGGACAAACGCCTCCTACGAGAACGTCAAGGCCTTCCTCACCAACCTGAGGGGCACCGAGGTGCACGGCGTGGCGGTGGGCGCGGTCATCCTGGAACCCGAGGGAAAGGTGGAGGAGATAGGGGGAGAGGACATCCACCGTCTTCCGGAGACGGAGGCGTTGAACATCACCGTCAACGTGGAAAACCAGGGCAACCGTGCCGAGCGGGACGTCACCGTCACCGTGAGCCTTTACACGGAGAGAAACCCCGCCCCCACGCGCCAGGAGCAGACCATCACCTCCATCAACCCCGGCGAGACCCTCCAGGTCTCCTTCCGGGACCTGCGCCCGACCCCCGGAGTGCGTAATATACTGGAGATAAAGGTTAGCCCGGTTCCCCAGGAGAGTTTCCTGGAGAACAACCAAAAGCTGATCTACTTCACCGTGGGGTGAGAGTCTGGCCCGCGAAGACCGACGCCCCGCGGGCCGCGCTTCTTCTCGAGAAGGGGCACGGAGGGGGTTGCGGCCCGGTGGGATGCGTCCGGCTAGCGGTACGGCCGTTGCCGGCAGGGGCAGCCTTTCCGGGAGCCGGAGCCCGGCGGATAAAGGATGGGATAGGCTGGAAGAGAGGCGTCCGCGAGACAACGCGCCCCGGAGGGCGGGGCCTTTGCCTGCGCTCACGGCAGTGGCCGTCCAGGAGTATGTAATGAGGTCATCGCCTTGACTACCGCGTTCACGGAAGGGATAGCCTACCTTCGCGAACACCTCGACGACATCGTCGAGGAGATCGTGGGGCGCGTGCTCAACACCATCCCCTCCTTCATGCGCATGCCCCCCGATTTCGCAGCGCAACTGCGCGTGTTGGCGAGGAGAGCGTGCCAGACCCTCCTGCGGCAGGTGGAGGAAGAGAGGGTTACCTTCGACCGGCTGGAGGTCGAGTTCCGCGACTTCGAGCTGGTGGATATGCTGCGCGCCTTCCAGGTGGGGAGCGAGATCGCCTGGAAGTGGATAAAGACGGCGTGGGACGAGGCCGGCTACCCCCCCGAGGACAAGCTCCGGGCGGCGGAGATAGTATGGGACTCCTACTTCAGGGCCGCCAACACCCTGGCGCGCGACTACGTGCGGGAGCGCCAGGAGAAGGTAAAGGAGTACAACAGGTTCCTGGACCGGGTGCGCGTCACTCAGGACCGCAGGGCACTGCTGCGCCTGGTGGTCGAGGGGGCATGCGATGTACTGGGCTACCGGCGGGCGGTGGTCTTCCTCTTCGAACACGACCTGCTCATCCCCCAGTCGGCGCGGGACCGCATGGAGCCTTTCTGGGGCGAGAGGATCCTCGAGGAGAGGAGACAGTACCCCCTCACCCCCATGTCCAATTCCCCGGAGGCGCGGGCCATCTTCGGCGCGCATATCATCGCCGAACGCGCCCGGGAGGGCGACCGCATCGCCTTTCTCACCCCCGAGCCCGGCGCCCTCTATTTCCTGGTGCCCCTTAACACCACCGGGACGCCGCGGGGACTTCTCTACCTGGAGGGAGATGCCCGCGGCGGCGGCCTGGGCGAGCGGGAGATGGAAACCCTCGCTTCCTACGCGGAGACGGTGAGCATGGCCCTCGAGAACACGCAGCTCTACCGCGAGGTGATGGCGAAAAGGCGGGTGATGGACCACCTCATGGCACGGGTTAACACCGCCCACGAGGAGGAGCGCGCCCGCATCGCACGCGAGCTGCACGATTCCGTCGCCCAGTCGCTGCTGAAGATAATCTACGCCGCGGGCTTCGCGCTGGACTTCATCAAGGAGGACCCACAGCTGGCGGTGGATGAGATAGAGGAGGTGCAGCAGCGCGCCAAGGACTGCCTGCGCGAGCTGCGCGAGATCATGGCTAACCTCAGGCCCACCTCCCTGGACATCCTGGGGCTCAAGGAGACCATCCAGCGTTACGCGGAGCAGTTCGAGGAGGAATACGCCATCAGCACCAGCGTTGACCTCAAGGGGCTGGAATCAATCCCTACCGCGGCCGAGCTCCCCATCTTCCGCATCCTCCAGGAGCAGCTGACCAACGTGCGGAAACACTCCCGCGCCAGCACGGTGAGGATAAGGACGGAGGCGTCCGGAGGAGACCTCATCCTCACGGTGGAGGACGACGGCGTCGGCTTCGATCCGGAGATGCTGGAGGAAGAGCAGGAAAGCGGAGAGCACCTGGGCCTCATGGCCATGCGCGAGCGGGCGGAGCTGCTGGGAGGACAGCTGATCATCAATTCCCTGCCGGGCATGGGGACCCGCATCACGGTGAAGATTCCCATGATCACGGGGAGGGAGGGGTGATGGTCGGGGAACGCCAGAAGCCCGTCAACGTCATGCTCGTGGACGACCACGAGGTGGTGCTCGAGGGGCTCATTCGCATCCTGGAGAAGCAGGGGGGGATCAGGATCGTGTCGGTGGCGCGCAGCGCCGAGGAGGCGCTGGAGAAGCTGGAGCGGACGGAGGGTTTCAAGCCCGACGTGATCATCGTGGACATCCAGCTTCCGGGCATGAACGGCATCGAGCTCATCCGGCGCGTGAAAAGGGACTACCCCGGCATCGAGGCCATCACCCTGACCGTCTTCGACGACGAGCAGTTCGCCCGCCAGGCCATCATGGCAGGCGCCATCGGATACGTCATCAAGGACGCCGCCAAGGAAGAACTGGTGAAGGCGGTAAGGGCTGCGGCGAAGGGGGAATCGCTCATCTCCACCTCCGTGGCGCGCAAGCTCATCGACGAGATGACCGAACCCACGCTTCGCAGGAAGAAAAAGGAAGAGGGCTTCGAGGACCTCTCCCAGCGCGAGGTGGACGTCATCAAGCTCATGGCCCGGGGGTACAACAACCGCCAGATAGCCGAGATCCTCTTCATCAGCGAACACACGGTGAAGGTGCACATCCGCAACATCTTCCGCAAGATAGGGGTGGCGGACCGCACCAACGCGGTGCTCTGGGCACTGGACCGGGGGCTGGTGCTCAAGGACAAGGAGACCATCAGGCCCGACAAGCCCGCCATCTGATGGGGTCAGCCCCGGACATGGGACATAAGAGTCCGGTCCTCCGCGATCGAGGGGGTCATCTCTGCCGGAAGCCGTTTTTCATCATGCGGTCTGCGGACCTGGCTTTTGTTGAGGGGATGACGCTGGCGGGCGTGATACGTACGGGCGTCTCCGGGCGGGGATCTGCGGCTTGACGGCGCGCCCCCGAGGGCCCCCCTCCCTGCACGGGACCGCTCCGGGCGAGCGGGGCTTCGTGAGCCGTTCAGAAGGGCAGCACAAATCGCCCCTCTTCTGGGAGCATGCGCCTTATCTCCAGGAATCGACCCTCGAGGCGGGGGCCGATGAGATAGCGGCGTCCGGTTTCGCCTTCCCGTTGGTGCTTGATATCGGCGGGCTCCCTCTCCAAGGCCTCGAAGAACCCGGCCATCTTCCAGGCCAGGAGTTGAGGGAAGGGAACGCCGTCGATCTCCGCCTCGATCAGGAAGGGTTTGCGCGTTACCCGCCGTGGTTTGCCCCAGCCGAGGAAGGGCAGACCCATGAAGAAATTCCGGTAGGCGGTCTTGTAGTTCTCCGCCTTGAGGGCTCCGTACTCGGCCGCCGCGGCCGCGGCGAGGGCTCCTCCCACGGCGGGAGGCAGGTCCCCGTCCCTGCTGCCTACGATCTCCTCCAACACCGCCTGCCACCCCCGTGCCGAGGTGATGACCATGTGGCGGTGGGTGCCGGCCTGGTAGATGGTGCCCAGCTCCTCGTCCCAGCGCAGCTCCCACGTGAAGAGAGGAAGGCGGCACTTCTCGCAGACCTCGAGATCGTAGTCGCGCTGGGGCCGGCGCGGCGGCGCTTCGCGGCGCGGTTCGTGTTTTCCGCGGGCCACCGTCTTCACCGTGATGTTCCAGTCATATTGCGTGGAGGCGTTGAGGGAGAGCAGCGCCTCCACGCCGTAGATACCCTCCCAGAAACCCCATATATCGCCCGCCAGGAGCTGGGGATGATAGGGATGGCGCGCCTTCAACTCCAGCTCTTTTCCGGGCTTCAGGCGAACGACCTCGAGGTTGCCGCATCCGAGGAGCGAGGCCTCCTCGAGGGCCAGCCGCACGAACTTCCCGGCAAAGGGACGGCGGCGCAGGAAAGCCCTTCGCAGGGGGGTCATCTGGGACGCCACCTCGGCGCGCGTGAACTCGCGGCGGCGCTCCCGCAGGGTGTCCAGCAGCTGGTCCCCCCGCAGCCGTACACCCTCGGCCACCAGGACGGAGATCTCCTCCTCCGCAAGGAACACGAGGCGCTCCGATCGCCTGGACCGGAAATAGATCCCTCCGTCGGTGGTCCACACCAGCTTGCGGCTCAGCCACCGCGGCAGTCCGCAGGCGGGGCACGCGTTGCCGTCCTGCATATCCACCTCCTTTTCCCAACAGGTTAAAGGAGGGTTGGCGGCTATGCAACCGGCCGAATTCACTTATGACGAATCAACACGGGAAGATATCCTTGCCTTTCTGCCACTCATACCAGCTGAATGCAACCGTGCGAATTCACTTATGACGAATCAACACGGGGCGCAAGCGCGCCGTCCGCGTCGCGCCGTCGGCTTCCATCCGCCGCCCGTGTCCGCCGCGGCGGTCCCCTGCCGCCTCGCGCGGGCGAAAGGCGGTGAAGGAAAAACCGCTTTTTTCCGGGCAAACGGAAAAGGCCCCGCAGGGGGGACGGGGCCTTCCGCTAATGCGGACTCCTATGGGGATTCAGGGGATACCTCAGGGATGTCGGTGTTGCTGCGATCGTTGCTGCGAATCCTGTTTGGATGATTGCCGCCGATGTTGCTGCGAAGTGAGCTGCGAACGTTTCCGCGACCTTGCTGCGACGATTGCCGTGTGCATTGGGGCGTCATGGACGAGAGTCGTGTTAAGTAGTCCGTCTGGGCTGCATTCTGTTGCTATAGGGGTAGATGGCTGTCTCGGCTAGTCGGCTTCGGATGGTGCTAGGGGAATGCTACTGCGTCTACTTAAGGGGGCTGCGACTGATGCTGATGCCGACTCGTCCATGACTTTCATCCGCTGTTTCTAAGGCACTATTCCCCCGGTGTCCGCTTGGGGCCTATTTCAAGGTTCCATCTACGCCTAGAAGTTACATCGGCGGCAAGGGGCCGCGCCATTCCTCGCAGGTAGTAATTAATGGGAAAAATAATACCGTGGTATTAGAAAAACGGGAAAAAGGCATTATCGGCGGAAGCAAGAATCGCCTGCGCGCCGTGCGCCGCGCACGATCACGGCCGGCATGCCGCAGGGTCGGGCTGTGTTACACTAGGGGACGTTCGGAACGGGACGGAAGGACATGCAGATGGTAGTGGATCTTCACGTGCATACCCGGACCTCCTCCAGGTGCAGCGAGATCGCGCCGCCGGACATGATCGTCCAGGCACGGGCAATGGGGCTGGACGCGGTGGCGGTGACCGAACACGGAACCATGCACGGAGCGCTGGTCGCCCGTGAGCTGGGCCGCGAGGAGGGTTTCACCGTTTTCGCGGGGGTGGAGGTCTATACCCCGGGCGGGGACTTACTGGTTTTCGGGGTGCGGGACGAGCTGCTGCCAGACATGGCCTTTGAGGAACTGCATGCGCTGGTCAGGGAAGAGGGAGGGATGATGGTGCTCGCCCATCCGGCACGGGGGTACTGGGGGCACCGCCGCAGATACAAGGGCTTTCCGCCTCGAGAGGTATTGCGCATGGTGGATGCGGTGGAGGTCCTGAACGGCTGCTGCTCTTACCATGAGAACGTGCTGGCTACGCGCATGGCGCACGAAATGGGACTGCCGCAGGTGGGCGGGAGCGATGCCCATGACCTTCGCGGGCTGGGGCGTTGCGTCACGGTCCTGCCCCGCGCGGCGGGGAGCGAGGAAGAGCTCGTGGCCATGGTGAAGGGGGGCGAGTGTAGGGCGGCCTATATCGAGGACGCCCTGCCGCGGGCATCGCATGTCCGCCCCGGGATGGCGGAAGATGCTGTCCGCCCCGGCATCTTATCGCAGGGCGAGTGAGCCTGGCCCACGGGCTTATGGCCCCCGGCCCCCGGCCCCCGGCCTTCGGCCTGGTGCCTTTCGTTTTTCGGTTCACGGGAGGAACGGGCCACGGTGAGAGCCTCCGGGCCGCATCCCTTGGCCATGCCGCGGGGTCGCCATGCCGCGGCCAGGCGGAGGCGTGAGGCAGGGGCACCGGGTCCCGGGACGGGCATGGATGAGGGATCGTGCGCGAGGTCGCCGGCGGCGAAGGCATGAAGGGGAAGTTCCCCCGTACCGGGCGCGACCTTCCCGTTTCGGCGCCTGGACGGAAGTGAGAGGTGATGGTGGACAGGAAGCAGGAAGACCTCTGGCAGCGCAGCCTGCAGGGGGTCAATGCGTTCATGGAAGGGGTGGCCAGGAGGCTCCCCCTCTACCGCTCCCTGCGCCGTGCCTTCCTGGAGGGGGGCGACGGCATGGTGGACTGGGAGCAGGCGCGGGAGATCGCCGTGCTGGTGGCCCAGTCCGAGCCCGCCGCGCCGCCGCGGGCCGCTCCGCCGCGAGAGGATTTCGAGGCCATGAAAGGCCGCAGCGAGGAGCTGGTGCGTGAGTACTCGCGCCTGGAGCCCAGGGAGCCCCTGGGGCCGCTCATGGTGTTCGACCGCCCCGACTGGATAGACGCCAACCTGGAGAGCTTCCGGCTCATATTCGAGCCGCTGGCGGAGAGCTACGGCAGGACCATCGGGAAGCTGGAGGAGCAGAGGAGGAAGCCGCTGCGCGCGGGTAGGGCCCTCACCCAGGGCGTCCTCACCGCCCAGCTCGGTATGGTCATGGGCTACCTCGCCCGAAACGTCCTGGGCCAGTTCGATCTGGGGCTGCCCCGGCCCGAGGACGGCGGCAGGCTGTACATCGTCTATCCCAACCTCCTGAAGGCGGAGGAGAAGATGCGGCTGGTGCCCGAGGATTTCCGCCTCTGGATAACCCTGCACGAGGTGACCCACGCCTTCGAGTTCGCCGCCAATCCCTGGATAAAGGGTTACCTGCGGTCGCTGATGGAGAGGTATTTCGGCAGCGTTTCCCTGCGCCTGGAGGAGATGGGCATGCGCCTGCGCCCCCGGGAGCTCAGGGACTCCGTGCGCCTGAACGAGATCATCAACCAGGGCGGTCTCATCTCCGTCCTGCACACCCCGGAACAGAGGGAGATCCTCGCGAGCATTCAGGCGTTCATGTCCCTGGTGGAGGGATACAGCAACCTCGTCATGGACCTTGCGGGGAAGGAGGTCATCCCCTCCTTCCAGGCGATGAGCGCCGCTTTCCGCCGCCGCCGCGAGGGGAAGTCGGGGGCGGAGCGCTTCGTGGAGAGGATGCTGGGTTTCGACCTAAAGCTGCAGCAGTACCAGGTGGGGGAGCTCTTCTGCCGTGAGGTGGCGGAGAAGAAAGGCATCGATTTCCTCAACCGCGCCTGGAAAAGAAAGGAATACCTGCCCACCGCCGAGGAGATAAGGTACGCCTTCCGCTGGATAGAGCGCATGGAGGAGGAGGAGAGGCGCGCCGTCCTGCGCCGCACCATCTAAGCGCGGCGTTGCCGGAAGTCTCGCTCACGCGGGCCCGGATGCAGACCTCCCGCGCCGGCCTCAATCCGCCAGCAGCCACACCGCCACCGCCACCACCCTGGTCACGGCGCGCAGCCCCTCCTCCCCGAGGCGCTCCACGGTATCGCCGGGTTGGTGGAAGTCCGGGTGCTCGTCCCTTTCGAACCAGGACCAGTCGCAGGTCACCGCCGGCAGGTGATGGAGGAAAAAGGTGGCAGCCGAGGTGCCGGGGTCCGCCCCCCCGATCTCCAGGGTCACCTCCAGCATGGCGGCCGCCTCGTCCAGGGCCTCCACCGCGGGACGGTTCTTGCGGTAGTTGAGGTCCCAGACGTCCATGTAATCGCCCTCGCCCGCGCCCAGGCCTTCGAGGTTGATGATGTGCACGCGCGATTTGAAGCCCTTTTCCTCCAGGACCTCGGCCAGCGCGGAGGAGCCGTACCCCCCGCACTCCTCTGCTCCCAGGAGGGCGAAGACCACGGTGTTGCGGGGACGATCGGACAGCGAGGAGATGACCCGCGCCAGCTCCAGCACCGCCGCCGTCCCCGAGGCGTTGTAGTCGGCGCCGGGAAAGTATTCCCCCGTGGCGGCATCCACGCCCAGCCCGTCGTAGTTGGCGGTGACCATCACCACCTCCTCGCCCCTCTCTCCCGGGAGTTCTCCCAGGATGTTGGCGCAGGTCACGGCGGGCTCGGAGGGAGGGTTCTCGAGGAAACACCGCTCCGCGGGCACCGGGAACTCCTGGCGAAAGCCCGACAGGCCCAGCTCCTCCACCGGCGCGAGCCCCAGCTCCTCCAAGCGCTGCGCCAGGAAGGCCTCCAGTTCCCGTGACTCGGAGGAGCCGGCCGGACGCCCCCGCAGCCCCTCTCCCGCAAGGTACTCTATATCACGCATCATGTGTCCGGGATCCACCGCGTCGGCGAGGGAGAGCAGGAAACCATCTTTTTCGCCATCCTGGGGCGCCGATCCTCCGCATCCCGCCACCACCAGGACGGCGGCGAGCAAGAGTATGAAAATGGGGTCACATCTTCGATCTTCGGTCTTGGCGGACCGGGGCTTAATCCTCGAGCGCATGCTCGATAGCGGCGGTCGCGAGACCCGCATCCTTACGCCGAGAAGGCAACGGCCGCCCGCATCCTGCGGATGGCGGGCGGCCCCCTCTACGGATGCGGGACGGTCCACAGGTGCAGATCCTCCACCCTTCCCGGCCGGTACTGGGGAGGAGGCCCCCTCTACGGATGCGGGACGTTCCACAGGGCCAGAAAACCCCGTTCCGGAATGCGCCGTGCCTCCCAAGCGGCTATCTCCCCTTCCCCCGCTTCTTTTTCTTCCTCTTCGCCCTCCTGTCGGCGGAGCCGGGAGTGCTCGGCTTACCGGCGCCCTTCCCCCGCTCCGCGCCGTTTCTTCCATACCAGGGCAGCGCCTGCGATGAGGAGCAGGGCTCCCAGGGAACCGAAGACCATACCAAGTATCAAGCCCGTCCTGGCGCCCCCGCCACCTTTCTCCTCTCCGCCGCTTGTTCCCGTGATCTCCGACCGGGAGAGCCCCAAGGCCTCATAAGCGTCCCGGGGCTGCCCGCCCGCGCCATCCCCCGCCACCGTGACTCCCACGTTCTGGATCCCCGATACGTCCTGCACCGTCCGCACGATCTGCACCATCGCCTTCCGGGAGGCCTCCGTGTCCCCCGCCAGCTGCATCAGCTCATGCGAGAGGTTGAGGCTGAACTCGCTGCGGTCCTGCTTGATGGTGGTGTACTGGAGCTTGGTGCCCTCGGGGATAAAGGTCACGTATCCGGCGGCCTTTTCCTCTTCCGTGGGGCCTTTGAGGAGCTCGAGGATGGCGAACTCCACCATCTGGCCTCCTCCGGTGATCTCGCGCTCCACCTGGGCCAGCTCGCCGTCCCGGAAGAAATATACGTGCCCGGGAGGGGCGGTCTCCCCGCCGGGCTGGGTGACCTCGGGCCCGAACTGCCCCTGGGCAGGCTCCGGTGTCGGCTGCTGTTCCTGTGCATACGCCACGCCGCATACCAGGAGGAGAAGCACCGCGGCGGCGATGACGGCGAACGGCTTCCTGGGCATGGTCACGCTCCCTTCGCGCCTTGACTAACCTTTGACCGATCCAGCGTGCGGTCCATGTAAGACCCGTGGACCGTAGAATACGGCCCTGCCTTATTGTATGGAGATGCCGGTGTCGCGGGCAAGGTTCCACCGGACGTGGATGGCGCCACGCCGCGGCGGATAAGCGCATCCCACGATGACCGTATGTCCCTCGGCCGGTTGCGACAGGGGGATGCCCACACCGGATCCGAGGCATGCCGCGGCATCCTCGTGTGGCCACCGGCGCGCGCCCGCTTTTGCCCCGCCCGGGGCGGAGACGAAGCGGTAGCGTCGCCGTGAGGTCGCCCCCTCGGCGGTCATGTACATGAAGGTGGCGGCGGAGATGTAGAGATGTAAGAAGGGGCGCCGCGTGCCCAGGCCACCCGCGCCATATGCCTCGCGCGAGTGTCGCTACCTCGTCCCCTCGTCCCAGGGAGCGCCGATAAGAGGAGACGTCGATGACACGAAGGTCCATCCGTCCCCTCGTCCCAGGCAGCGCCGGCGCGAGGCCCCGGTCCGTGTCGGGGACAGGCGCGTTTGCCCCGGAGCGCCGGGAGGGATAATCTGTAGGGTATGAGGTGCTCGGATGCGCCTCTGGGGCGAGGAAGGGTCGCCCCAGAGGCAGCGGCGGCTCCGAGGGCGTTTGCGACGTCGGGAAAAGAAGAAACACAGAACGGATGAGCCGTGCTTGCGGAAGCGTCATACGGGAGGCGGGAGGCCGAAGGGGCTCCCATGGAACCGGGGTCCCCATTACTAGCCGGCCGACTCGAGAGCTCCTGAAGGCGGCCGGGAGAGAGGACGGCCCATGAGAGAAACAGAGAACGGATGAGCCGTGCTTGCGGAAGCGTCATACGGGAGGCGGGAGGCCGAAGGGGCTCCCATGGAACCGGGGTCCCCATTACTAGCCGGCCGACTCGAGAGCTCCTGAAGGCGGCCGGGAGAGAGGACGGCCCATGAGAGAAACAGAGAACGGATGAGCCGTGCTTGCGGAAGCGTCATACGGGAGGCGGGAGGCCGAAGGGGCTCCCATGGAACCGGGGTCCCCATTACTAGCCGGCCGACTCGAGAGCTCCTGAAGGCGGCCGGGAGAGAGGACGGCCCATGAGAGAGACTGGCAAGCCGAAGGCGATAAGCAGGATAGGGGTGCCCCGCGCCCTCATGTTCTACCGTTACTACCCCTTTCTCAAGACCTTGCTGGAAGGATTTGGGTACGAGGTGGTGGCCTCTCCTCCCACCAACCTGCGCATCATGGGTATGGGGACCGACCTCTGCGTGGACGATGTATGCGTGGCGGTAAAAGCCCTCTTCGGTCACGTGCGTTACCTCGAGGAGGAGGTGGACGCCGTGCTCATCCCCCGTCTTGTGAGCGTGGAGAAGAGAGACTACGACACCTTCACCTGTCCCAAGCTCATCGCCGCCCCGGACATGGTGCGCTTCTCCTTCCCGCATCTACCCCCTCCCCTGGAGTTCGTGGTCGATGTCGGCAGGGCGCCCTGGTGGTGGGGCTGCGTGAGGTTGGGCAGGAAGTTGGGGGTCCCGCTGCGCGGTATCGCGCGGGCTTACGCGGCGGCGGTACGCGAGCAGAGGCGTTTCGAGGACCTGCAGTATCAAGGCCTGCTGCCGGCCGACGCTTTGAAGAGGATGGAGAACGGCAACGGGGGGCTTCCCCCGGGTTACGCCTCGGAAGACCGGGATGTCGCCGTGGCCGTGGTGGGGCACCCCTACCTCCTTGGAGACCCGCTGGTGAACAAGCGCCTGGTGCACTGGCTCGATTCCTCGGGTGCGAGGGTGCTGGCGAGCACCATGCTCTCGCCGCGCGAACTGGAGAGGGAGGCCCGCAGGCTGCCTGACCTGTCCTGGAGTTACGAGAGGGAGCTGTTGGCGGCGGTATCCCATTTTATGGAAAGGGAGGGAGTGGACGGCATCATCTACCTCACCAGCTTCGGCTGCGGCCCAGATTCGCTGGTCACGGAGATGGTGCGCCGGGAGGTGCCCAACCCCCACGGCAGGGCCCTTTTGGACATGGTGCTGGACGAGCACAGCGCGGAGTCGGGGGTGAGGACGCGCGCCGAGGCTTTCGTGGACCTCCTGCGCCACCGCAAGAGGTCTCGTTCCAGGGCGGTGACGGCCTGATGAAGGTGGCCTTCCCTCATATGGGCAACGCCTATATCCCCCTGCGCGCCCTGGTGGAGCACATGGGGGTGGAGGCGGTGGTGCCCGAGCGCCCCAACCGCGCCACCCTGGAACTGGGGGCCAGATACGCGCCGGAGTTCGTCTGCCTGCCCTTCAAGATCACCCTGGGCGACTGCATCAACGCCCTGGAAAAGGGCGCCGACACCATGGCCATGGTCTGCGGCATGTGGGCATGCCGGTTCGGCAACTACGGGCACGTGCAGCACCTCATCCTCAGGGATATGGGTTACGAGTTCGAGTCGCTGCTCATCGGCAGGGAAGAACCGCGCGTGGTATGGGAGAAGGTCAAACGCGCGGTGGGCAGGGGGGCTTTCCACCGCTTGTTGGGAGCGGCGGCCGTCTTCCGGGCTAAGGCCGCCGCGGTGGAGGAGATAGAACGACTGTCCCGCCATGCGAGGCCCCGCGAGGAGAGGGCGGGGGAGACGGAGGCCCTCATGCAGCGCTATCTCTCCAGGATCGACGAAGCAGACACCATAAGGCAGGTACACGAGATCCGGAGCGAGCTGCGGGAGGAGTTCTCGGCCCTGCCCTTAAGGGAGGAGAACGGCATCCTGCGCGTGCGTATCGTGGGAGAGCTCTACGTGCTCCTGGAGCCCTCCCTGAACTTCGACCTGGTACGGAGGCTCGGCTCAGATCACGGCGTGGAGGCTCAGCCTATCCTCTCCACCTACCGCTGGTTGCTGAGCCCCCTCTGGCTGGACCCCTTCCTGCATCTCTCCTCGTCGCGGGCGCGACGGGTCAGCCGCGCCTATCTGCCCTACGTGCTGGGAGGGGAGGAGCATATGACCATCACCGGCACCCTTGACGCCCCCCGCCAGGGGTTCGATGGGGTGATCCACGCCTATCCCCTGACCTGCATGCCTGAGAACATCTGCCGCACCATCCTCCCCCACATCAGCTCCACGCGGGACGTCCCCCTGCTCAGCCTGTGCTTCGACGAGCACACCTCCACGGTGGGCACCGCCACGCGCCTGGAGGCCTTCATCGACATGCTGCGCTCCCGGGGGCGGTCCCATGCGCCTGCTCGCGGTGCCCTGTGGAGGCCGGAGAAAGCCTAGATGCCGTACGAGTGGCACGGGAAACGTTTTATCGTACCGGGGCCGCCGAGAGAGGTCGCGAGAAAGGGCATCACGCCTCGCCGACAACACCCGGTGCCCGGCGGAAGAAGCCGGCGCTGCCCGGCATCATCGCAGGGGAGAGGCGCCGCTTCAGCGCTCCCTCACCGGGCTCGCTTCAATCCTCTACCTTCACCTCGACGGAGCAATTGCTAGGGAGGATCTCCATGTAGTATTTGCCGGGCGTCAGATAGATCGTCTTTTGGTGGGGGCCGGGCTCGAAGGCGTTGGCGCCCGCCTGCATCTTGCCGTCAAGGTGTGAATAAACGATTATGGTAACCTGTGAGTCCTCTCCCCCGATGACGTTGTAATGGAGCGTCTGCGAGCTGGTGAAGACCTCGAAGACGTCGGTCTTGGTGTCCTGGCTCACGGTGGTGGAGAACACGTATTCCCCACCCTGCGCGGCCGCAGGCGAGGTATCGCTTTCCGCGCCTTTTTCGGCACCCGTTTCAGCGCTGGGAGCCGCGCCCTTATCCCCGGATCCGCAGCCGAGGGTGAAGGTGGCGCAGAATAGGACGACGAGGGCCCCGATGATCGCTGCCAGAATCGCGTTTTTCCTGTTGCCGGCCATTTCACACCTCCTTTGAAGGGCCGTTTTGCTTAAGGGCTTTTCCTTAAAATATAGAGTGCATGCTCTGCTGCCTGCAACATCCCCTCAAGGTTTACCGACCCTACCACATGCCGGGCCGGACCTCCGGAAATGGCAAATAAAAGAAATGCAGGCGAACGGTCCGTCCCCGTGATTGTGTCCCGCACCGCTGATCTAAGGTCCCCCAGAGCGACGCAGGTTCCCGGCATCGAAGATCGAAGATGTGACCCCATTCGGTGATGAAAAGAGCCCGGTCCGGGAAATCCCCCGGCCGGGCATCCTCAATGGTGGAGATGAGCGGATTCGAACCGCCGACCTCCTGCTTGCAAGGCAGGCGCTCTCCCACTGAGCTACATCCCCGCGTTCCCGCTGTCCACAAGGTGAATTATAAAGGGTGATTACCCTTGGTGCGAGGACGAGGACGAGAGCGAGGTCGGGCCCTCGGTGATAGGGACAGACGATCGGAGATTGCCCTGGGTGCGAGGACAAGGGCGAGCACGAGAGCCTGCGCTTAACCCACGGCCACTCGACGGACCGCAGACCCGACCTCAAGCAGTTTTTCGTGAAGATGCTCTGCGCCTACCGCAACACCCCAGTCATCGGCGGCTGCAAGAGCGGCAATGAGTCCGACAAGAATATCAACAACCGGGCGCTCACCCACCCGTCTTCATACATGGCCTTCCACGGGCTCGTCCACGGGGCCTTCGTCTGCCCTCCATCGGCTCAAATCCAAAGGGTCATGCCCGGTATCTGGATTTTGCAAAAGAGGCAGCACCACGACTTTGACAAACCTGGACTATGATGCGGGGCATTGCCATGATTGAAGACATGATCCCATGAACCCGAGTTAATCGCATCGAAGATACGATCCCAAGACTTAATCCTGGACCTTCACCTCGACGGAGCAATTGCTAGGGAGGATCTCCATGTAGTATTTGCCGGGCGTCAGATAGATCGTCGTCTGGTGGGGGCCGGGCTCGAAGGCGTTGGCGCCCGCCTGCATCTTGCCGTCAGGGTGTGAATAAACGATTATGGTAACCCCTGAGTCCTCTCCCCCGATGACGTTGTAATGGAGCGTCTGCGAGCTGGTGAAGACCTCGAAGACGTCGGTCTTGGTGTCCTGGCTCACGGTGGTGGAGAACACGTATTCCCCACCCTGCGCGGCCGCAGGCGAGGTATCGCTTTCCGCGCCTTTTTCGGCACCCGTTTCAGCGCTGGGAGCCGCGCCCTTATCCCCGGATCCGCAGCCGAGGGTGAAGGTGGCGCAGAATAGGACGACGAGGGCCCCGATGATCGCTGCCAGAATCGCGTTTTTCCTGTTGCCGGCCATTTCACACCTCCTTAAACAGGCCATTTTGCTGCAGACCTTCTCTATGGAGTATTTCCTATATGCGCCTCCCGATGTCATTATATCCAACCTCCCTGCGGGCAAGCAGAAACGTCCAAGCCCCGGCATTCTTCCTTTCCCATGATGCCCTGCCTCGTTTTCGCGCCGGGAGCTTCGACTTAAGCGATATCCAGAGAAGCTTGAGCGCTCGAGGTGAGTTCCATAAGCAGTTACTCGTTGCCTACTGCCTCAGGCGGGAGCGGCGGCCAGGGAGCGGATGCGGGAAAGGACCCCGGCGAAGAGTCCCCCCGGCACCGCCGCCTCCGCCATCCGGAAGACCGTCCTTCTTGAGCGGTTTATGACCTTGACCCCCATCTTTATCAGCTTGAGATGGACGCTTGAAAGCGACCAGCGGGATATCTCCCTCGGCGGGGCGAGGCGGCGCAGGAAGTCGCCCAGGTTGTGGGCCGAGCCGAAGAGGGCCAACCTCACCTGGTGGGCCATGTACCTGGTGCAGGATAACCTGGTCCAGGAGAGGGCATACTCGCCCTCCTCTACAGGCTGTTCGCATAAGCCACGCCGGCTGTAGAGCCTCGCCACCTTCTCCGCTGCCCCGCTTAAGCCGGTGACCATGAACCCGATGCGGAAAAAGAGCTCCCCGGCGCCGCTCTATCTTGGCGTGCACCCTCCTTGGCCTATCCCGGGAGGGCGCAGGGCAAAAAGTCATGGTAGAGGACCTTGGGCCTGGCGGAGGGCTCCGCCGGAGGCCTTTCCATGAGATGTTCTACGGTGTCGCAGAGCCCGCTGCCGGCCTTGAGCCTCATGTCGTAGAGCGTCTTGTTATCCTCCAGGTATTCGTAGATATCGGGGGAAGCGTAGCAATTCCCGGTCGTTCATGTCCTCCTAGCCGACCAGACGCGCATAGACCGACTGGTGCAGCAGGCCGGTTGATTCATGCCTTACGTTCCTGCCCGTTCATCCGTCTTGTATCATCGCTCCCGCCATCTCGGTAAATCCAAGCGCCTCGTCCAGCTCCCGAACAGCGAGGCGGCCGGCGTCCGTCGTCACCTTCGCCCCCCAGGATCGCAGCCTCAGACGTGCGTCAAAACGGGGCTTCAGGCCCCCGCTTTCCGCTTCACCCGCAAGATTCCCGTGTTTTCCCTCTTGTATTGCCGCTATTGCATTATCCGATGCATATTTTATCAATACAAGCAAGGAATCCTTCCGTTTTAATATGAGAAATCCGGTATAAACCAAAGGCCGCCGGCGATGAGGGGTTGTCCGGTGGCGCCCGGCTTTGAGGAGCCGTCCGGAAACGCGTGTTTTCCGAGCCGACCGGGATCAACCGGGAAAACAAGGGGCGTTACGGCGGAGCGCCGTTTGGCCGCCTGCGGATGGGTCATATAATTAGTATATGAAGTAGTCGTTTAATGGTTGTTGTCCCAGACCGTCCTTCCGGAGGGAGGGGAACTCCCTGGCGGAGGAAAAGGAAGACGTCACGGGAAAGGGGGTCGCGGAGATGAAGGCTTTCGTGCTCATCAAGGTGGAGCCGGGGAAGATAAAGGAGGTCATGCAGGCGGTCAGCCAGATGCCGCCGGTAAAGGAGGCCTATTGCGTGACCGGGCCGGACGACATCATTGCGGTGCTGGAATCCGACGATGCCAGGGGCATATCCGAGGTGGTCATCGCCGACCTTCATGACGTCGAGGGGATAAAGGGAACGGACACGCGCATCGTCGTGGACCTGGCCTGACCCGGCAGCCCCCTGCCTGCATCCCCGCCGGCGCGCCGGCCCGCAAGGGAACCCGGGGCATGGCGGAGAAAGTCTATCCATAGGAGAGCCGGATGAAGGCGCTGGACTCTCAAGGCGCACGGCAGCGGGGAAAGAGGCCCGACCCGCCTGTGAGGCGTCATTGGAGGCGCCGCGGGGTTGATGTTAAACTTTAACCCGGCCGCGGCAAGGGCCCGGTCCGGTCCGGAATAGCGTACGCGTGATGGAAGGCGGGAGGATGACGGAGCAGGAAACGCTTGCCAGGAGGACGGCGAGGCGCAGGCGCCGTGGCGGGCTCAAGTTCACGCGGCGTTTCTACGCATTGGTGGCCGCCCTAGGGCTGATCGTCATCACCGTCATTCTGGTGGCTTCACTGTCCGGCGGCGGCACGGGGGCCGACTTCAAAGCCGCCGTTACCGGCGCCATAGGCCTGAGCGAGGGCGAGCTGAACCGCCTCAAGGTCAACGAGCTCGGCGCGGTGATGGTCCTGGAGTACCACCGCATCGCCGAGGAGGGACGCTGGTCGCGCACTCCGGAGAACTTCCGCGCGGACCTCGAATACCTCTACGAACAGGGCTACCGCTGCATAGGCCTTGACGACCTGGTGAGCAACGACATCAATGTCGAGCCCGGCTACACTCCGGTGGTGCTGACCTTCGATGACGCGGACCCCAGCCAGTTCCGCTACGTCGAGCAGAACGGGGATCTGGTCATAGACCCCCGCTGCGCGGTCGGGGTCATGGAGGAATTTCGCCGTGAGCACCCCGATTTCAACATCACCGCAACCTTCTACGTGCTGCCCACCCTTTTCGGGCAGGAGGAGTATGCTGAGAAAAAGCTCGCCTGGCTGGTGGAGAATGGCTACGATATCGGAAACCATACCATAAACCACCCCTCCCTTGGGGACCTGGACGACGAAAGTGCGTTGAAGGAACTGGCCGGGAATATAAAGATGGTGCAGAAATACCTGCCCGGATACGAGCAGGCGAGCATCGCCCTGCCCAACGGCTCGGAGCCCAAGAATCCCGCCATCCTCACCCACGGCACCTACGACGGGGTGGAGGTCAGGTTCCAGGCCTCGCTCCTGGTGGGGGCCAATCCCGCCCCCTCGCCCGTGGATCATTCCTTCGACCCCCTACGCCTTCCCCGCGTACAGGCGCTGGACCCCTCGCTGGACACCGGCAACTGCGGGATCTACGCGTGGATACAGTATTTCATGGAGAACCCCGAGCGGCGTTACCGCAGCGACGGAAACCCCGCCACGGTGACCGTTCCCAGGCACATGGCCGACCGCGTGGACATGAGCAGGCTCGGGGGCAAGGAGCTGAGGACCTATTGACGTTGCGCCTGGCCCGCGGGTTTTCCGGCTGCGGGGCTATGAGGCAGGGGTCGCCCCCGTGCCTTGTCGGCGACCGCGAGGGAGAGGAAGAGGAGGGCTGGTGCGGAGAGGCAGGGCTCCGGAAGGACTGGATTGGCTTACTATCCCGGAAGCGGTAAGAGGATCTTCACCCGGCGGCGCCTGAGGTCGCGCATAGCGCCGCGCGCCAAGATAACCGGCGCGCGGGCCGTTTCGGCCGGTACCGCCCGGACCGGGGGAGCGAGAACGGCCGAGCCGAGGCCGGGGATGAGGTCCACGGGGGTGAGGCGCCCCACCGTCCGTCCCCGCCAGCGCATCTACCGCCAGAGGACGAAGATGAACCCGCGCGCGGTCTGGGCGCTGGTCGGTCTAGGCTCCGTGGTCTTCCTCATCGTCATGCTCGTGGTGCTGCTGCACTCCCCGGCCGTCAGCGGTTTGGTGCCCGCCGACGGATCCCTGGTTGCGGGCTCGCCAGTGCACATCGAGGCCTCATTGAGGAGCAACATCAACCCCGGGTCGGTGGGGGTGCTGGTGGACGGAGAGGACCGCAGGGAACAGGCGGCGGTGGAGAAAGGGAAGCTCTCCCTGGACCTCGACCTGGAGGACGGAGTGCACGTGGTGGAGATCGCGGTGGGGGACAAGGTCGAGGCCTCGTCGCGTTTCACGGTGGACGGCACCCCGCCGCTGGTGCAGGTGGAGGAGTGGGAGTTAAGGGACGATGGCAAGACGGTCATCAGGGGCAGGTGCGAGGGAGCCGACGTCTTGATGCTGGACGACAGGAGGCTCTCGCTGGGAGCGGACGGCTCCTTCCAGGTCGAGGTGGACCGCTACGAGCGCAAGGCCGTTACCCTGGTGGCTCTGGACCGGGCGGGAAACCGCAGGGAGATACTCGTGGATACCGCGCCGCCCCCCAAGGTCAAGGGCATCCACGTCTCCATCTGGGTGGCGGCGGATCGCGTGCTCTTCAAGAAGATGGTGGACCTGGTGATGAGGACCGAGCTCAACGGCATGCAGATCGACGTGAAGGACGAGAGCGGGCGCGTGGCCTATCCCAGCGAGGTCCCTTTGGCGGTGGAGACGGACAGCCATCTCACCAAAGGTGGGGTGGATATCGGCCGGGTCATGGACAAGTGCTGGTACAACGAAATCTACACCATTGCCCGCATCGTCTGCTTCAAGGACCCCGTAGTGGCCTCGAAGCGCCCCGACCTAGCGGTGCACAACACCGCCGGAGGAAGGTGGGGGGACGGGAACTGGCTCGATCCCTACAACCGCGAGAACTGGGATTACATCCTGGGGCTGGCCGTGGAGGCGGCACGCAAGGGCTTCAAGGAGATACAGCTCGACTACGTGCGCTTCCCCTCCGACGGCGACACGAGGACCTGCGTCTTCCCCGCCCAGGGAAGCGACACCCGCACCAAGTCCCAGGTGATCACCGATTTCCTCGCCTTCATGCGCGACGGCCTCAAGCCCCTGGGGGTGGCCTTCTCCGCCGACGTCTTCGGCCTCACCGCCTCCGGGCAGGGGGACATGGGCATCGGACAGGACGTCGCGGCCATGGGCCGCTACCTGGACTACATGTCTCCCATGGTCTATCCCTCCCACTACAACCGGGGCGAGTACAACATCGGCGACCCCGAGGCCAACCCCCATGACACCGTCTATGCCAGCCTGGTGGACTTCCAGAAGAAGCTGGAGGGCACGGGGTGCAAGCTGCGCCCCTGGCTGCAGGACTTCTCGCTGAGCCTCAATTACGGCGCCGCGGAGGTGCAGGCCCAGATCCGCGCCTGTTACGAGCTGGGCATCGAGGAGTGGCTGCTGTGGGACCCCAACTGCACCTTCACGGAGGAAGCCCTCCGGCCCGCCTCATAGATATCCGGCGATACATACCTGGCAAGACCTGCCAGGCCCGAGCTTTTCCCGCCCTTATATCGCCGCACGTTCCACAAGCACAGCCTTAGGCACCGGCCATGCTTACGAGACATCATCCTGGGGGCATCCTGCGGCCGGAAAGTCGCCCTCTGCCTTCGCAGAAGGGATTCATGTACCCGGTCAGCACGGCCGGGATCCGCCGGCACGCGACACCGAGCCTTCGCCCTTGCGCCCCCTTCTGTCAGGAGCGGCCGTGGGTGCGCGGTTCCCACCCAAACTTCTACCCGCCCCGCCTTCGAAGCGCCACCTTTACGCGGTCCACGAGCACTGACGGCAGCACCGAGCAGGCGAGGATGAGTCCCCATCCCTCCGCGCCCAACGGGGCGGTTCCGAAGAGGCGCATCAGAGGCGGGACCAGCACCACCATGAGCTGCAGGCCCAGGGAGGCGAGGACCGCGCCGATGAGGGCCCGGTTGTCGAAGAAGGAGAGCTCGGCGATGGAGAGGCGCTCGGAGCGCGAGTTGAAGGCGTGGATGAGCTGGGAGATCACCAGGGTGGTGAAGGTCACCGTCTGGGCCTTCGCCGCGTGGTGTGGGTAGAGGATGGAGCGCGAGACGAAAAAGGCGGCCAGGGCTCCCAGGGAAAGCAGGAGGCCCTGCCACACCACCAGAAGCTGCTTGCGGTAGGAGAGGATGCTCTCCGAGGGGTCGCGCGGCGGGCGCAGCATGATGTCCGGGGCGGGGGTGTCCACCCCCAGGGCCATGGCCGGAAAGCCGTCGGTCACCAGGTTCATCCACAGCACCTGCACCGCCCGGAGCGGGGTCACGGAGGAGAAGAGCATGCCGATGAACATGGTGGAGACCTCACTCATGTTGCAGGAGAGCAGAAAGTAGATGAACTTCTTCAGGTTGTCGTAGATGATCCTGCCCTCCTCCACCGCGTTGACGATGGTGGCGAAGTTGTCGTCGGCGAGGACCATGTCCGAGGCCTCCTTGCTCACGTCGGTGCCGGTGATGCCCATGGCCACCCCGATGTCCGCGTTTTTCAGGGCCGGGGCGTCGTTGACCCCGTCCCCGGTCATGGCCACCGTCTTGCCCCGCGACTTCCAGGCGCGCACGATCTTGACCTTGTCGGATGGGGAGACGCGGGCATAGACGGCTATCCTCTCCACCCGAGAGGCCAGCTCCTCGTCGCTTATGTGCGCCAGCTCCGGACCGGTGACCAGTTCCTTGCCGGGGGTGAGGATGGCCAGCTCCTCGGCGATGGCGCGGGCGGTGGCGGCGTGGTCCCCGGTGATCATCACCACCTCTATGCTCGCCCTGCGGCATTTCTCGAGGGCGGCGAAGACCTCGGGGCGCGGCGGGTCCATGAGTCCGGCCGTCCCCAGGTATATGAGGTCCCTCTCCAGCGCCGCGGCCTCTGCCTCCTCGGGCGCTTCGTCAAGGGGGCGGCAGGCGAAGGCCATGGTGCGCAGGGCGCGCTCGGCCATCCTTTCCGCCTCGGCGGAGTAACGCACGCGGCTTCCGCTCCCCATCTCCTCCAGGCCTGCGGGGGTGAGGACATGGGTGCAGCGGTTGAGCACCGCCTCCGGCGCCCCCTTGACCAGGAGGAGGTAGGGGGCGTGAGGGAGGGGGAAGTAGCGGTCGCCCTCTCCGCGGCGGTGCACGGTGCTCATCATCTTGCGCTCGCTCTCGAAGGGCAGCTCCTCCACGCGGGGCAGGGCGGCCAGGGCCTCATGGCGCGAGAAGCCCACCTGGAGGGCGGCCCGCAGCAGACCTATCTCCGTCCCCTCCCCCAGGAATTCCCCCTCCTGCTCCCTGGCGTCGTTGCAGAGCACCGCCGTGGCCAGCAGGGGCTGCAATGCCTCCCGGCCCCCACCCTCACGCGCCGCCTCCTCCAGCGACACGGGCGGACGCCCCGGAAGGAGCACCTCCCGCACCTCCATCTCGTTGCGGGTGAGGGTGCCGGTCTTGTCGGTGCAGATGACGTCGGCGCAGCCCAGGGTCTCCACGGCGGGCAGCTTGCGCAGCAGCGCGTTGTGTGAGGCCATGCGCCTTACCCCCAGGGCCAGGGCGATGGTGACGATGGCGGGAAGTCCCTCGGGGATGGCGGCCACCGCGAGGCTGACGGAGAAGAGGAACATATCCGCCCATTCCAGCCTGCGCATGACCCCCGCCGCGAAGATCACCGCGCACACGCCAAGGCAGAGAAGGGCGATGCGCTTCCCCACCCGGCCCAGCTCCACCTGGAGGGGGGTCTTCTCCTCACCGGCCTCCCCGATCATCTCCGCGATGCGCCCCAGCTGCGTCTCCCGGCCCGTGGCCACCACCAAGGCCCTGCCGCGGCCGTGCACGGCATGGGTGCCCGTGAAGACCATGTTCCTGCAGTCCCCGGGGGGGAGGGATCCGGGGGCATGACAGGAGGCGTTCTTGTCCACCGCTCCCGACTCGCCGGTGAGGGAGGCCTCCTCCAGGCGCAGCCCGTGGACCTCCACCAGGCGCGCGTCCCCGGGGATGCGGTCGCCGGCCTCCAGGAGGATGAGGTCGCCGGGCACCAGCTCCGAGGAGGGGATGCTCATCTCTTTCCCGCCCCGCACCACGCGCGCCGTGGGGGCGCTTAGCTTCTTCAGGCTCTCCAGGGCTTTCTCGGCACGGTATTCCTGCACGAATCCGAGCAACGCGTTGGCGATGACGATGAACATGATCACCGCCGCGTCGAGGTATTCGCGCAGCACGGCGCCGGAGATCACCGCCGCCGCCAGCAGCACGTAGATCATGAAGTCGCGGAACTGGTCCAGGAAGAGGGAGAGCGGGTTGACGCGCTCCTCCTCGCGGATGAGGTTGGGACCGTGCAGGCGCAGGCGCTCCCTTGCCTCATCCTCCGATATCCCGTCCACGATCGACGTCCCCAGCCGCGTGGCGGCTTCGTCGACCTCCAGGGCATGCCAGTATATGTCCTTGTCCGCCCCCATCGCTTTTTCCTGACCCCTTCCCGGGAACAAGAGCGTTAAACCGGGCCGCGGATGCCGGGCCGCGGGCTCCCGCGAAGCGGAGATGGCCGCCGGCGCGCGGCGACCTCCACTTTACGGTCAACCGGTCGAGCCCGGAGCTGCCCGGCAGGGCGCCTTCCGGCACGGGAGGGCCGCGCGAACCCGCCCGGCGCGTTTTTGAAATGATACCGTATAGATATTATAATGGCGACTGTCCTATGACCGGGGTGAGAACAAGAGGAACAGGGCGGAAGAGGAGCTTTCGGGCTTCCTCGAGTCAAAGGAGGTAGTGGCATGAAGGTCACGTTGAGCATAATCAAGGCCGACGTGGGCGGTTACGTCGGTCACTCCGACGTGCACCCGGCCATGCTCAGCCGCACACGCGAGCTGTTGGCGGAGGCGAAGGAGAAGGGCTTGCTCATCGACTACTGCCAGGCCAAGTGCGGCGACGACATCGCCATGATCATGACCCACAAGAAAGGCCCCGACAACGAGGAGATCCACCGCTTCGCCTGGGACACCTTCGAGGCGGTGACCGAGGTGGCCAAGGAGCTCGGGCAGTACGGGGCGGGGCAGGACCTGCTCACCGACGCCTTCTCCGGCAACCTGCGGGGCATGGGTCCGGGATTCGCGGAGATGGAGTTCGAGGAGCGCAAGAGCGAGCCGGTGATCGTCTTCCTGGCCGACAAGACGGAGCCCGGCTCCTGGAACTTCCCCCTCTACAAGATGTTTGCGGACCCCTTCAACACCGCCGGGCTGGTCATCGACCCCTCCATGCACAACGGATTCCGCTTCGAGGTGCACGACCTCATCGAGGAGAAGAAGGTCATCTTCAACACCCCGGAGGAGATCTACGACATGCTGGTGTTCATCGGCGCCCCCTCGCGCTACGTCATCAAGCACGTCTTCCGCAAGGGCGACGACGAGCCGGTGGCGGTGACCTCCACCCAGCGCCTCTTCCTCATGGCCGGGCGCTACGTGGGCAAGGACGACCCGGTGATGGCGGTGCGCTGCCAGAGCGGGCTCCCGGCAGTGGGCGAGGTGCTGGAGCCCTTCGCCTTCCCCTACACCGTGGCGGGATGGATGCGCGGCAGCCACCACGGCCCGTTCATGCCCGTGGGCACCGACTGGGACACCCCCACCCGTTTCGACGGCCCACCGCGCGTGGTGGCCCTCGGCTTCCAGCTCATCGGCGGCAGGCTGGTAGGGCCCAGGGACATGTTCGCGGACCCCAGCTACGACAATGCGAGGCAGAAGGCCCTGGACATAGCGGACTACCTGCGCGCGCACGGACCCTTCGAGCCGCACCGCCTGCCCCTGGACGAGATGGAATACACCACCATGCCCGCGGTGCTGGAGAAGCTGGCCGACCGCTTCATCCCCCTGGAGGGCTCGGAGCGGGATCACTAAGGCCGGGACGCGGTCTCCGCGGAGTACGCGAGAGGAAAAACGCGCCGCCCCGGGCGGCGCGTTTTTCCTTTACTCGACCCGTCACGTGGTGCCCGTCCGCTACCGGCCGGCTTCGGTCCCCTCTCCGGAGCGGGACCTGCGAGCGCGCCTCACCAGCAGCCATACCGCCCCCGTCACCAACGCCAGGATGAGCAGGTAGGGAAGGGCGTAGAAGAAGCCCACCGCCAGCTTCTTCATGCCGCGTCCGAAGCTCTTGAAGGCCTCGCCCACCCTGTCCCAGAATTCCTCGCCTCCCCCCTCGCTGGACGTCTCGTCCACCGAAAGGGTGAGGGTGGAGAAGCCCACCTGCTTGTCGAGAAAGTTCATGCGCCCCTGCACCTGCTCCTTCTCGAGCTGGATGGAGTCGAGATGTTCCCGGATGGAGATCATCTCCTGGATGGTCTGAGCCCTCGAGATGAGGGTGAGGTAAAACTGCTCCTGGGCCTGCAGGTGCCGCAGCCTGCTCTCCAGGTCCACGTACTCCTCGCTCACGTCCTGGGTCTTGACCTGGCTCGAGGTCACCTCCCCCAGGGAGGACACCTCCCCCAGGAGCTCGTCGAACCTGTCCGCAGGGACACGCAGGGTGAGGGTGGCGTGGGTGTAGCCGTCGCCGTCGCGGCTGGAGCTCTCGTCCTCCACGTAACCTCCCGCCGCTTTGGCCGCCGCCACCGCGTCCTCCCGCACCGAGCCGTACTCTCCCTTTGCGAGCTCCATCTTCACCAGAGCGGTCTTGATCACCTTGAGCTGCAGCTGTTCCAGGACGGCGGAGGTTCCGGCGGAAGAAGTCGCCTGGGGCGGAGTCGGCGCGCTCCATCCCGAGGCGGCCTCGGCACTCATGTTCTCCATCCCCTCCGAAAACAAACCTCTTTCGCCCTGTGAGCGCCCCTTGTCCGCTTCTCCTCCCGCGCGGTCGGAAAGAACGCTCTCGTCGCCGACGACGGATCCGGCCTCTTTCGTCCCGCATCCCAGCACGGCGGCGGAGACCGTCACCGAGACCAGCACCAGCAGCACCGCCGCCCATAACCATTTTCTCCCAGCCATCTCTCCCCTCCGTTAAGCTCTCCCTCGATCCCCTCTCTTTGTTGACGCCCCGGGAACGGCCGCGGTTCCTTTCGGAAGGCGGGGCTGCGGACGACGGGGTCCGGGTTTCTCTCGCCGGCGCGGGAGGACGTAGGCGGGCTGCCGTGTATCGGCCAGAGATGAACGAACGGTCAAGTTACAGGAAATTCCTCCCAACCAGATGCCGGTCGCCCGTTCTTTTTGCTTTTGAAGGATCTCCGTAAAGCCGGTGCACTCGTGGGAGATCGTCCTGATGATGTGATTCTCCGGCGCGGAGCCCCACGATATAATAGGGGGACCGACGCCGAACGCCACCTCGCGTATGCCGGGGATGGTGACGACAGCAGCCCGATACGGAAAAAGGAGAGCACGGATGAGCGAAGACGGCGGAAAGAAGAAAAGGGTGAAGATAGACCGCGTGAAGATGCCGGAGCAGGACCCGGAGGTGCGCCGGTTCAATTTCGAGGAGGTAGCCCTGGGCCTGGATGCCGAGGCCGCCGCCGCGGAGGCCTCGCGCTGCCTGCAGTGCAAGAAAAAGCCCTGCGTGGCCGGCTGCCCGGTGGAGATCGACATCCCCGCCTTCATCAAGCTCATAGAGGAAGGCGACCCCATGGCCGCCGCCGCCAAGCTGAAGGAGAAGAACAGCCTCCCCGCCATCTGCGGGCGCGTGTGCCCCCAGGAGACGCAGTGCGAGGCGGTGTGCACCCTGGGCAGGAAAGGCGAGCCGGTGGCCATAGGGAGGCTGGAGCGCTTCGCCGCCGATTACGAGGCGGCGCGGGGAGAGATCGTTATGCCCCCCAAGGAACGCCCGACGGGGAAGCGGGTGGCGGTCATAGGGTCGGGACCCGGCGGCCTCACCTGCGCCGGCGACCTCGCCCGCATGGGGCACGAGGTCACCATCTTCGAGGCCCTGAACGCGCCGGGCGGGGTGCTTACCTACGGCATCCCGGAGTTCCGACTCCCCAAGGCCATCGTCATGCGCGAGGTGGAATACGTGCGTCGCCTGGGGGTGGAGATCAGGCTGGACCAGGTCATCGGCTGCAGCTACACCCTGCAGGAGCTCTTCGCGGACGGCTATGACGCCGCCTTCATCGCCATCGGGGCGGGCCTGCCCATGTTCATGGACATACCGGGTGAGAACCTCAACGGCGTATATTCCGCCAACGAGTACCTCACGCGCTCCAACCTCATGAAGGCCTACCTCTTCCCCGATTACGACACCCCCATCAAGCGGGGCAAGCGGGTGGCGGTGATCGGGGGCGGCAACGTGGCCCTGGACAGCGCGCGCACCGCCCTGCGCCTGGGGGCTGAGGAGGTGACCATCGTCTACCGGCGCTCGCGGCAGGAGATGCCGGCGCGGGCGGAGGAGATCGCCCATGCCGCCGAGGAGGGGGTGGCCTTCAAATTCCTCACCCTGCCGGTGCGCATCCTCGGGGACGAGTGGGTGCGGGGCATGGAGTGCCTGCGCATGGAGTTGGGGGAGCCGGACGAGAGCGGCAGGCGCCGCCCCGTCCCGATCAAGGGCTCCGAGTTCGAGCTGGAGGTGGACCTGGTGGTCATGGCCATCGGCACCCGCGCCAACCCCCTTCTCACCTCCACCCTCCCGGAGGTAAAGCTGAACAAGTGGGGATACATAGAGGCGGACCCGGAGACGGGTCAGACCTCGGTGCCCAACATCTTTGCCGGCGGAGACATCGTGACCGGGTCCGCGACGGTCATCGAGGCCATGGGGGCGGGAAAGAGGGCGGCCCGCGCCATCCATTCCCTCCTCTCCTGAGAGGGACGCCGACCCCGCTCCCGGGCGGCGCATCCCGCCGCGCGCGGGGGCCCTTCACGTCCGGGTATCTCCCGCAAGAGGCCCGTGCGGTGTCCCCGCCGCCTTCCGGGCGTCCGGCCGCGTGGCGGGAGCGGCAGCGCGCTCGAGGGGACGGACGGCATGTCGAAGGGGCTGCGAGGAGCGGCAGGCGCTCTACCCCTGCGAGGCCGGGGCGGCGCGCTCGAGGGGCGGATGGCTTATTATTATAGAAACGGAGACCCGGAGGGATGATTCCGGGCACGGGGCTGCGGCGGCCGGGTTTTGCGAACAGGGAAAACGGGACATGGAAACGGCACCGGGTAGCGGCCTGCTGGCGGCCGAGGAGAACGACGGCGAAAAGAACGAGGTGAGGTGAATGGGATTTTTTGACAAGATCAAGGAGCAGGCCTCCAGCCTGGGATCCCAGCTCGACCAAGCCCTGGATACCACCAGGCAGAAGGGCCAGGTGAACGCCCTGCGCAAACAGAGGGGCGAGCTGGTGGCAAGGCTGGGAGAGGCACTGGTGGAACAGTTCAGGCAGCAGCAGGTGGACGCCGAGCTGCTGCGCCCTCAGGTGGACGAGATCTTCAACCTCGAGTGGCAGATCATCGAGCTGGAGAAGCAGATCGAGGAACAGAGGGCCGCCGCCCAGGCGCCCGCCGCGGCTGCGGCGCCGCCCCCGCCGGGTGCCGCTCCCGCTCCCCCAGCACCCCCCGCGGCTCCGGCACAGGCTGCCCCTCCGCCCCCTCCCGGGGCCGCCCCACAGCCCGCCGCGGGCGCCGGCACCTGTCCTTCCTGCGGAGGAGAGGTCCCCGAGGGCTCGGCCTTCTGCCCCAACTGCGGGACGAAGATCTAGGGGAAGGCCGGCGGACGCATACCCGGGGAACGGAGATGGCCTTCCGTGCCGCCAGGGTCCTCCTTCCGCTGGCCGCCGCGCTGGCGCTCTGTCTGGCGGCGGCAGGATGCGGACAGGAGACGCCGGAGGGAACGGTGTACAAGTTCCTGGGCTCTGTGCAGTCCCACGACCTCCCGGCCATGCGCTCATGCGTCAATCCCGAGGCTCTGAAAAGGGTCTCTGAAGGGGATGGGGAACTGGCGCGCGCCTGGGAGGGTCTATATCGTGTGTATCTCGCCGCGCCCGTGGACTGGCGCATGGCCTTCACGGGCATAAGGCTGGAGGCCGACTACCTGGATGGGGAACGTGCCCTGGTGAGGATCGTCTCCGGCCGCTGCGTGCTCTACCGCAGGGCGGGAGGAGCCTGGATAAAGAAAGGAGAGGTGGATTTCGCGCGCGAGGATTTCGTGCCACTTTACCTGGTGCGCAGAGACGGCGTATGGTACCTGGAGGCACTCGACCTCTACATTATCCGCGCCCTCGAGGAAGCGGCGAGATCGTGAAGCGGTGAATGGGAATACGTGCGTGTCAGAGAATGCGCGGCGACGTCCACCGCGGCGCGGAAGGTGGCAAGGTCGGGGTCGGCACGTGGCAGACCAAGGAACGCCCGCGTTCAAGGGAGGGTGCGCGGGTTCCGGAAGGCGGTTAGAATATACTGAGGAACGGAGTCGCTCACGAAAGCTCCGGGAAAGGCCGGGTCACTTGACGGGATACCTTGTGCCGGCGTTTTCGGCCCCGCCGCGCGTGGAAGTGGATATGCGTGGGCTTGCCCGGATGGACAAGGGGGTTTGAGTTGCGTTGTCCCAACTGCGGGTTCGATAACCCGGAGGGGCGCCGTTACTGCGAGGAGTGCGGCGAGAAGATAATGGAACTCGAAGCGTTGAAGGCGCGCGCCCGCAGGCGTTCCCAGCGCGAGGCGGCGCGCTACCGCCGTGAGGCCCTCCGCAAGGGCCTGGACGCCGAGGAGGCCGAGAGGAGGAGGCGCCGCGCCCGCCGCCGCACCAGCCCCCTGGTGGGTTTGCTGCTCCTGGCGGCGTTGGTAGCGGCGGCGGTGGTGCTCGTGATGGTGCTGGCCGGAGGCGGGGAGAGCGGGCCCGAGAAAGCGGTCAAGGAGTTCTACGGCGCCATCCGCGACAAGGACGTCATGCTCTTCCTCAAGCACACGGACATGGAGCTGTACAAGATGGCGCAGCGGGGCGAATACGAGCCCGATCCCTACACCGAGGGCATCGATTACGACTACTATCTCCTGGAGGGGCTCAAGACGCGCTTGGTAAAGGAGGAGGGGGATTACGCGGAAGTCGAGTTGGTGGGGGGGACCTTCAAGGGCTTCTACAACTCGGGGGGCGACAGCGGCGGAATCGATTTCGCCCAGTACCCGAGGACGGTGCGCCTGGTGAGGGTGGAGGGCGCGTGGGTGGTACAGGATTACCAGCTGGCCAAACTGCCCTACTACTATGAGGATATCGGACCCGGGGAGCCGGAGTTTCCGGAGGTCGAGGAAGGGGCGCAGGGGCCGAGCTGACAGGCGTGGGCCGGTGCAATATACTTAGGCGGTCGAGACGGAGGTGCGCCGGCCGGATGGCCGTGCCGGGCGCATGATGAGGGCCGGCTACTTGCTCCGCTCGCGGGATCGGGGCGAGGTGTCTCTGTGGACAGGAGGTCGAGCTTGCGGATACCGAGATGGTTCGGATATGCCGCCGCGGCGGTGTTTCTTCTCGCCTGCGCGGGATGCGGATGGAGCAGCGGGGCTTCCTTCAAGGAAGAGTTCGACCCCAAGGACAAGAGCCCGGTGACGGCGGTCAAGAAATGGTTCAAGTCCATGGAGTGGAAGGAGGGCGAGAGCTCCGGCGGCAAGACGGTGCGCGATCCCGAGAAGGGGCGCGATTTCGACCTCTATCTGGAGGTGGTGAACCCCGCCTTCCTGCAGGACGAGAAGGGGCAGTTCGTGGGCATGGAGCAGGTGGATTCCCTGCGGGAGATGTGGAACTCCAGGGAGTGGGAGATAGAGTTCCTGGAAGTGCAGATGGAGGAGGTCAGCAACGACGGCAGGGATGCCACGGTGGCCCTCACCGGCGGGGGCGTGCGCTATATCGGCAAGGAGATGTTCGGGAGCCCCGAGTACAAGCAGGACAGCTTCGGCGACAAGAAGGGCGAGATATATCTCCGCTGGTACGAAGACGCGGCGAACGACCCCCTGCTCTTCATCCCCGGCTTCGAAGAACTGGCCGGCAGGGGACGCTGGGTGGTGGTGGGAGGCCTGGACCTCTCGGAGGATGAACCTTGGGGCGAGACCCCCTGAAAGCCCCGCGCCGGCGCCGCTTCAATCCAGCCATACCAGGGACGGAACGATGGCGCCGTTCTCGACGGTGAGCAACGCATGACAACCGTGGCCCGCGAGAGCCGAAGCCCTTTCCGCCTAGGACCGGCGCCGCTTCAATCCAGCCATACCAGGGACGGAACGATGGCGCCGTTCTCGACGGTGAGCAACGCATGACAACCGTGGCCCGCGAGAGCCGAAGCCCTTTCCGCCTAGGACCGGCGCCGCTTCAATCCAGCCATACCAGGGACGGAACGATGGCGCCGTTCTCGACGGTGAGCAACGCAAAGGAGAGGCGGTCGGAGAAGCGCAGGTCAGTGGGGGTGCCGGGGTTTACCAGCAACACTCCCCTGCGTTCCTCTACGAGGGCCTTGTGGGTATGGCCGAAGACCACCGCGTCCACCCCCGAGAAGCGCGAGAGCACCCTCCTCTCGATGCCCATGGGGGGGCCCGATCCGTGGGTTAGGCCGATCAGCTTCCCCTCCACCTCCACGGTGACCTGCTGGGGCAGCACCGAACTCACCTCCGGCAGGTCCATGTTCCCCGCCACCGCGCGCACCGGGGCCAGGGAACGCAGCTCGTCCAGCACCCTCATCTCCACCAAGTCTCCGGCGTGCAGCACCAGGTCCGCTCTGCTTGCCGCCTCCAGGACCTCCCGCGGCAGCGAATCGCTCACCTTGGGTATGTGGGTGTCCGATATCACCAACACCTTCGCCATGCCGTCTCCTCCCCCTCGAGCATAGCCGACTTTTCTCTCACGGCCGCCCCCCGCGCCGCGGGTTGCCTTTTCCCCGGCCTGCTATATTATTATAGGAGGTCAGGACCTCGGGAGAACGACATGATCCACAAGAAGAAGAAAGAGTTGCGCAAGAAGGTCCAGGAGCTCCGCGACGCCATAGATCCCGAGCAGAGGAAGCTGCTTTCGGCGTGCGTGGCCGAGAACCTGTGGACGGTCCCCGAGTTCGCGGCGGCGAAGACCGTTCTCTTCTTTATCTCCTTCCGCAGCGAGGTGGACACCTTGCCCATGATCCGGCGCGCCCTGGAGGAAGGCAAGGTGGTCTGTGTTCCCTGCACCAACGACGGTGACAAGAGCATGGTGGCCTCGCGCATCCTCGACCTGCAGGAGGACCTCGCGCCGGGGAACTACGACATCCTGGAGCCCAGGTGCGAATGCCTGCGGCCGGTGCCTCCGGAGGAGATAGACGTGGTGCTCATGCCGGGCGTGGCCTTCGACCTCTCCGGAGGCAGGCTGGGATACGGCGGCGGCTACTACGACCGCTTCCTGGAGAAGTGCAGCCCCCGCTGCCGTCTCATCGCCGTGGCCTTCGAGCTACAGATCGTGGAGCACGTGCCCTGCGCCGACCACGACGCGCGTATCCACAGTATCGTCACCGAGAAGCGGGTCATCGACTGCCCCGCCGCCTGCCGCCTGCGCTGACCGCGGCGGGCCTGCCTCACCTCCGCGTGGTATAATCAACCAGTACAGGCTGCGGGAGCCCCGTGCGTGGAAGTCGCGAAAAACGTGCGCGAGTGGTCGGAAAGGGCGTGTGCTGGGCACGGCCGGCACGGTCTCGAGTCCGAGCCGGTTCCGGGCCGGGCGCGGGGATCCCAGACCCACCGGCGGACAAGCGGGAGTGATATGACCTTGGAGGACAGCCATGCCCGCCAGGGAGGGGCGCAGGAAAAGGAGGCTGACCCGCCGGGAACTGCTGCTGTTCCTGGCCGTGCTCGGCCCCGGCATCATCGTGAACATGGTGGACACCGATGCCGGGGGCATCGCCACCTATTCCGTTTCCGGCGCCCGCTACGGGTATGACCTCCTCTGGGTCCTCACCGTCACCGCCGTCTTTCTCGCCCTCATCCAGGAGGTCATCGTGCGCCTGGGGACGGTCACCGGCAGGGGCCTGGCCGCCCTGATCAGGGAGCGCTTTTCGCTGCGCCTTACCGCTCTGGTGATGCTCGCCCTTCTCTTCACCAACTTCGCCAACACCGTCTCCAACTTCGCCGGGCTGGCCGCCAGCCTGCAGCTCTTCCACCTCCCTCCCCTGCTGGCCATACCCCCCCTCGCCTTCGCGGTGTGGTGGCTGGTGGTCAAGGGGACCTACAAGCGGGTGGAGAAGATCTTTTTGGTGGTGAGCCTGGTCTACATAGCCTATTTCGTCTCCGCCTTCCTGGCCGGGCCGGACTGGTCCGAGGTGGGGCGCTCGCTGGTGGTCCCCAGGCTGAGCATGGAGACGCCCTACCTCGTGCTGGCGGTGACCAACATCGGCACCACCATCGCCCCCTGGATGCTCTTCTACCAGCAGTCCTCCATCGTGGACAAGGGACTGGACGCGGATAAGCTGGCCTACGAGCGCGCCGACACCCTGGTGGGGGTGTTCTTCGCCGTGGTGGTGGGGATGTTCATCATCATCTGCTGCGCCGCCGCCTTCTATTACAAGCCCGGGGTGGGCGCCGTCAACATCACCTCCGCCGAGGAGGCGGCCGCCGGGCTTGCTCCGGTGGCGGGGGGTTATGCCTCCTACCTCTTCGCCTTCGGCCTCTTCGCCGCCTCCCTTTTCGCCGCCTCCATCCTTCCCCTCACCACCGCTTACACGGTGTGCGAGGCCTTCGGCTGGGAGGCGACCATCGACCGCCCCTACCGCGAGGCGCCCCAGTTCTACCTCACCTACACCCTGTTCATAGCGGGTAGCGCCCTGCTGGTGATGATCCCCCGCATCAACCTGGTCTTCATCATGGTGGCCTCCCAGACCCTGAACGGCATCCTGCTGCCGGTGATCGTGACCTTCATGATGATCCTGGTGAACGACCGCGAGTTGATGGGAGAATATGCCAATTCACCGCGTTTCAACGCCGTGATGTGGACGGTGACGGTGTTTCTCTACCTCGTAAACCTGGCCATGATCGTGTCCACTTTTATACCATCCGGATAAGGGGGGTGAGGGTGCGTGGAGGAAGGCCAGTTGATGCTGGCGTCCCTGCTCAGGCGCGAGGTCAGGGACGCGAAGGACCGGGAGGTCGGCCATCTGGAGGACCTCGCCTTTGACCTCGCGGCGAGGCCGCCCGTGGCCACCGACATCGCCGTACACCTGGAGTGGACGGACCGCGTGGGGGAACTGCTGCTTCCCCGGCCCGTGGAGGACATCGTGCTCTTGCTGCCGTGGTCGGAGGTGGAGGCCCTGGAGCCGGAGGCGGTCTACCTGCGGCATGAGCATCCGCGTTTCGAGGTCTCCTCCAGCGAGGGGAAGCTGCTCCTGCGCAGGGACGTCCTCAATAAGCAGATGGTGGACGCGGAGGGGAACCGCCTGCAGCGCGTGGACGCGGTCATCCTCAAGCGTGAGGGGGTGCTTCTCTTCCTGGAGGGGTTGCAGGTGGGCATGGAATGGTTCCCCGCGGGGAAGCGGATGGAGCGCCTGGTGGGGAAGCTGCGCCGCCGCTACAACCGCGCCGGGGAGGCGAACGTCATCCCTTACGAGGCCATCGTGCGCGTGGACGAGGAGGCCCTGGTCATACGGACCTGAAGGGCCGGGGGACGCGCGAGGGCTCTAAGCCGTCGGCTTGAGCAGGACCTTGTGCTCCAGCAGGGTGATGGAGGCGACCTCGGCCTCGAGGGTGCTCTCCTCCCCGATGATGTTGGAGAGGATCACCTTGCCCCCTTCCTCCCGGATGCTTATCACGTCCTCCATGACCAGCCGCTCTTCCTCGCCCTCCAGAAGATAGGCGTGGGATTCGCACATCTTAGCCACCTCCGGCGTTCTTGAAGCTGATGCTGCGCACCAGGTGGTTCCAGCTGCAACCTATGCACACCTCCACCACGTAGCAGGTGAAGTCGCGGTAGCGTTTCCTCAGCCCGTCGAAGACCACCTCGGTGGGAAACACGCGGCCGTTGTCCCCGTCGAGCTCGTTGCCGTAGACGAAGTTGAGCAGGCGCAGGTTATGCTTGCGGCAGACCGGGCAGAGGCACGAGGTGGTCTCGCCCACGTTGGTGGCGATGCGGCGGATCTCGGGATGGGCGTCGCAGACGTCGTAGACCGAGAGGCGCCCGCAGCGGTAGTCGCGCAGCACGGAGCGCTTGCGCAGAGTGTAATCCACCGTCGTCGCCACGCTTCTCATCTTCCCTCACTCCCATCCCGTCGCGTCCATTATACCCTACGCGCCGGGACGCCGGGGCGTCGTGGATCAGGATACGGATCGGGTCCCCGCGCGCCGGGCGGCGCCTTTTTAAGTCTGCTGGTCGTTGCTCTCCAGGCCGCGGAGGTGGGCCACGTCGTTCATGCGCCGCAACACCCATCCCCGCTCCCCGCGGGTGATGACGTTGATCGCCCCGTTGGACTGCTCCACCCTCCAGATGCCCCGCGTGGGCAGGTCGAGGACGATGCAGATGACCAGGCGGTTGATGAGCTTGTGCCCCACCACCAGCACCTTTCCCGCATGGCGGGAGGAGAGCCACTCCAGCCCCCGGCGCAGCCTTTCCCTCACTTCCCGCACCGATTCGCCGCCCGGGAAGACGGCCTTCTCGGGGTCATCGGACCAGGCCGCGAACTCCTCCGGCCAGGTCTCCCTGATCTCGTCGACGCTCTTTCCGCTCCACTCGCCGTAATCGACGTCGAGGAAGAGGTCGAGGGCCTCCACCTCCGCCCCGTGCCGCGCGGCGATGGCGCGGGCGGTCTGCATGGAACGGGCAAGGGGGCTGGAGTAGAAGGCCTCGAAGCACTCGCCCTCCAGGTAGCGCGCCGCCGCCTCCGCCTGCTCCCGTCCCCGTTCGTTCAGCGGGAGATCGACGCGGCCGCGGAAGACGTCCGCGCGGTTGTATTCCGTCTCTCCGTGTCTTACCAGCACGAGGTCCAATACTCTATCCTTTCTCCCAGGCTTTCATCGCAGGGGTTCCGTTCCATATGAGCGTGGGCGCTGCTGAGACCCGCGGGGATGAAGGCGTTCCGTTCAACCCGAGGCCCTGGCGGCATCCAGGGCTTCCATGTAACCGAGGGTGGTGTAGTAGACGGCGCGGTCGAAGTAGAGGACCACCTGGTTGTTGAGCTCCAGGGCCTGATAGAGCTCGAGATTGGTCTGGGTGAGCCCCTCCGAGAGCACCTCCAGCCAGAGGTACCGCTTGAGGAGGATGAGGGCCATGATCACTTCCTCGAGCCGGAACCCCTCCTGGTAGCGGCGCTGTCCCAGGTTCATATAGAAGTGCCTTATCTCCTCCTGCTTGGTCTCCGGACTCAACCAGTACCCCAGTCGCTCGTAGACCGCCATGGCCCGCTCGAAGAGGATTTCCTCGGGAAAGTGGTGGTAGGTGGGAGTGTATTTGGACTGCCTGACTTCCTTCAACCAGAGTTTGGCCACCTTGTCCGCCCTGGTCTCGATCATTTTAACGAATCGTCTGGTCAGCACGGCAACCTCCGCAGGTGCGATATCCGTTCGGGCTCCATGTAGGGCGAAAGACAGGGATATTATAACCGTTTCAAGGCCCTTTTCAAATCGTCCCCGTCTCTCACGGGACGGCGCACTCCCCGCCGTCGCCGCGCAGCTTGTCCAGGCCGTGGGGGAGGGCGGGCATGATGACCTCCAGGTTCTCGCGCGCCCCGCGGGGACTTCCCGGGAGGTTCACGATGAGGGTGGAGGAGCGCAGGCCGCTCACGGCGCGAGAGAGCATGGCGTGGGGGGTTCTGGCCAGGGAGGCGGCGCGCATGGCCTCGGCGAAGCCCGGCGCCTCTCTCTCGATGACGCGGCGCGTGGCCTCCGGGGTCACGTCCCGGGGACTCAGGCCCGTGCCCCCGGTGGTGAGGACCAGGTCCACCTTGAGCTCGTCGCAGTAACGCACCAGGCGCTCCGCGATGGCCTCCTCCTCGTCGGGGACGACCTCGCGGACCTCCACGCTCCATCCCCGGGCGAGGACGGCCTCCTCCAGGGCCGCGCCCGAGAGGTCCTCCCGCTCTCCACGCGAGCCCTTGTCGCTCACCGTGAGTATCGCCACCCGGTATACCGTCATCCTGCTTGCTCCCCTGCCCTTTTCCACTCTTCGTCTCGAGGTCCGTCCGCCCCAGCACGCCGTTGTTCCGCCGCCGCGGATCGCTCCGTGGCCAGAGGTGATGCGCGCCCGGTCTTTTTTTAGTCCGTGCCGCTTCACCCTCCGGGCGCGGCGTTCCGGGACGGCCCTATCCCTCTTTCCGCACCGCGTCTCCGGGCACGACAGCCCCGCCTTCGATCACCCGCGCGAAGATCCCCTCGCGGGGCATGATGCAGTCGCCCGCGGCATAGTAGATGGCGCAGCGGTCGACGCATTCCTTGCCCACCTGTGAGACCTCTAGGACCACCATGTCGCCCACCCGCAGGCGGTCCCCTATCTGCAGCGAGAGGAGGTCGATGCCCCGGGTGAGGAGGTTCTCCCCGAAGGCCCCGGGCTTGAGGTCCTTGACGCCCTTTTCCCGCATCTTGTCCACGCTCTCGTCCGCCAGCAGGCTTACCTGGCGGTGGCCGAAGCCGTAATGCGCGTCGCCCTCGATGCCCTTATCGGGGACCAGCACTACCCGGTCCACCGCCTGTTTCTGCACGTGCTTTTCCGCGCTGACGCAGACCGCCTCTATCCTTCCCTCCGCCATTCAGACCTACCTCCGGTTCAGTCCGTATCCGGGTGTCATGGCCCGCCGCCCTTTACTCTTCCCGCCGGTACGTCCCCGACTTGCCGCCGGTCTTGAAGAGCAGCTTAACCTCGGTGACCGCCATGTCGCGGTCCACCGCCTTGCACATGTCATAGATGGTGAGGGCCGCCACCGCGGCCCCGGTGAGGGCTTCCATCTCGATCCCGGTGCGGTCCCGGGTCCGGGCGGTGACCACGGCGGTGATGGCGGAGGCCTCCTCGTCCACCTTGAACTCCAGGTCCACCCCGGTGATGGCGATGGGGTGGCACATGGGGATGATCTCGCTGGCCTTCTTGGCGGCCATGATCCCCGCCACCTGGGCCACCGCCAGCACGTCACCCTTCTCGATCCCGCCGCCCGTGATGAGCTCGAGGGTGGACCTCCGCATGGTCACGGTGGCCTGGGCCACCGCCTCCCGCGCGGTGACCTGCTTGGCCGACACGTCCACCATCCTGGCGCGTCCCGACGCGTCCAGGTGGGAGAGCCTGCCTTTTTTCCTCTCTCCGGTACCCGCCACCCCTCAACCTCCTATCTGGGACATGGTCCTGCCCGGGGCGCCGCTGGCCAGCCCCCCGTGGTCGCGCGGCTTGGCGGCCAGGGAGGCCTGCAGGGCGGCGAGGATGTCGGCGTCGCTGCCTCCCTCCCGCATGATCGCCAGGAGGTCGGTCTCCGAGGGGGAGAAGAGGCAGGGCTTGAGTTTCCCGTCCGCGGTGAGGCGCAGGCGGTTGCACTGGGGACAGAAATGCGAGCTCACCGGGGATATGAAGCCGATGGTGCCGCGAGCGCCCGGGAGGCGGAAGTAACGCGCCGGGCCCGCCCCCCGGGGCGGTTCGCATCGCCTAAGTTCCCCGTGCCTCTCCAGCGCCTCCCGTATCCTCTCCGCGGGCACGTAATAGCTGCCGTCGACCACCCCGCAGGGGCTCATGTATTCTATGAACCTCACATGCACCGGGAGGCGCCGCACCAGGGACACGAAATCCTCCAGCTCTTCGGGGAGGTGGGGCAGCACCACCACGTTGACCTTCACTGGGTCCATGCCCGCCGCCAGGGCGGCCTCCAGGCCTCGCAGGGCGTCGCCCAGCCTGCCGGTGCGCGTCAGGGAACGGTAGGTCTCCTCGCGCAGGGAGTCGATGCTGATGTTCACCCGGCGCAGGCCCGCGTCGGCCAGCCTTTCCGCCTGGTCCGCGAGGAGGGTGCCGTTGGTGGTGAGGGAGAGGTCGAGGGAGGGGCGCAGGGACGCCACCTCGCTCACCAGGTGCTCGAGGTCCTTGCGCACCAGGGGCTCGCCTCCCGTGAGGCGCAGCTTGCTGATGCCCGCCTCCACCGCGACCCCGAGCACGCGCACGATCTCCTCGTAGGTGAGGACCTCGGCGTGGTCGAGGTGGGGCACCCCCTCGGGGGGCATGCAGTAGACGCAGCGCAGGTTGCAGCGGTCGGTGACCGCCAGCCGCAGGTAATCGATCTTCCTGGCGTAGGGGTCTTTAAGGGAGGTCATCTTATATCTCCCGGACGCGTAAAAAATAGGGCGAACCCGCGCCGCCACATGCGTAGATCACCGCCTATGCAGGTCTTTCGCTCACGGGGAGATTATAGCACAGGGGTCGGCAGGGGACCCGGCGCGAGAGCATGCCCTTCGGCGCTCCCCGGAAGGTGGTGTTGCCGGCATCCCGCGGCTGCCCCTCGTCTTGTTGTTGAAAAGTACCTGGCCCGAGTGAAGGCATCCGAGCTCGAAAAGGCGTCGCAACAGGGCCGGCTTGTCCACATGGGCGAGCGGCAATACATCGCGCGCTATGGTGGTTTCGAAAAGCGCGTCCTTTATGTAGCTTGATTTGCTAGGGGCCTTTCAGTTTATACATCACTACCGGGGACTCTAGCGGCATGAGCAGGAGGGATCGGCGCGATATATCGCTCGATGACATAGGATACGACATCAACGAATTGCATAACGTTCTCCTGCCCACTCTACGCAATGATTATGCATCGTATATCAAGGTTGTCAGTTCTTGGGCGGACCGCCTGGTGCTCGAGTGCCGGGAGGGTCTTTCCGACCTCTTGCCTTTGCGAGCGAACAAAATCGATTTCCTTACACTCTTAAAGGACGAGGGGGAAATACATCCTGTGCTGCTCACTTCGGGTAAGCATCTATTGCGCAAGATCGAGAGGGAACCTGGATTGCTCTGGAAAGCTCAGAATGTGAAGGAATACAGACGAAAGGCTTAAGAGCCGTAAACACGGGAGGTTTCCGGCATTCGATACTTCACTTCGATGACTTCTAGCGACAGCAACCTCTATTCTCCACACAGGTCATGTCCAAGGCATCGGCATGACCGTCACGGGGCCTGGCCGTCCTCATCCCGGGGGGGAAAGCCATCCTACCTCAACTCGCGCAGGAGGGAAGCCGTTTCCCTGCAGGCCTTCTCCAGCAGAGGCTCCGCGAAGCGCATGCTCTCTTCCCGACTCATGGGGCCGCGAGCGATGCCCAGGAGCGCGGTCACCCCCAGTTCGTGCAGCTTCTCCGCTCCCGCGGCGACCTCACCACCCAGGGCCAGCACCGGGATACCGCGGCGCGCGGCGGCCCGGGCGACCCCGGTGACCGTCTTCCCCTGGGCGGTTTGGGCGTCAAGCCTTCCCTCTCCGGTGACCACGAGGTCGCAGGCGTCCAGCCTTTCCTCGAAGCCCACCGCCTCCATGACCACCTCTATGCCCGGTCGGACCTCGGCCCCCAGGAAGGCCATGAGCCCGAAGCCCAGGCCTCCCGCGGCCCCGGCACCGGGACGGTCCGCGCAGTCCAGGCCCAGCGTCCTCTCCGTGACCTCCGCCAGCCTCGCCAGCCCCCGCTCTAGGCGCTCCACCGCACAGGCATCCGCGCCCTTCTGGGGAGCATAGACCCTCGATGCGCCCTCCTCCCCCAGCAGGGGGTTGGCCACGTCGCAGGCGACGATCACCTCCGTCTCCTCCAGGCGCGAGTCCAGCCCCGTGAGGTCTATGGTGGCAAGATCTACCAGGCCGCCCCCTCCCGGCGGGAGCTCCGCGCCCGAGGAGTCCAGGAAGCATGCCCCCAAGGCGGCGGCCATGCCCGTGCCCCCGTCGTTGGTGGCGCTGCCCCCGATGCCCACGACGATGCGGCGCAGGCCGGCGTCGAGGGCGCACCGTATGAGGTCCCCCGTGCCCGTGGTGGTGGCGATAAGGGGGTTACGCATCACGGCCGGGACCAGCGCCAGGCCCGAGGCGGCGGCCATCTCCACCACCGCGGTAGCCCCGTCCCCCAGGATGCCCAGGGGGGCGCGGCGGGGTTCGCCCAGCGGGCCCCTGACCTCGCAGTCCAGCGTCCTGCCGCCGGTGGCCTCCACCAGAAGCTCCAACGTGCCCTCTCCCCCGTCGGCCAGGGGACAGAGCTCAACCTCCGCCTCCGGCCAGGCGCTCCTGAAGCCTCGGGCCATGGCCTCGGCGGCCTCCTGCGCGCTCAGGGATCCCTTGAACTTGTCCGGGGCGACCAATACCCGCATCGGCGGATCAAATAGGAAGGCGTCGGGCGATCTCCTCCTCTTCCCGGTACTGGTCGAGGCGGGAGAGCAGCAGGTTCCAGTCCACGGCATGGCCGTCGAACTCGGGGCCGTCCACGCAGGCGAAGCGGGTCTTGCCCTCGACCTCGCACCGGCAGGTACCGCACATGCCCGTTCCGTCCAGCATGATGGAGTTGAGGCTCACCCTGGTGGGGACGTCGTATTCCGCCGTCACCGCGCTTGCGAACTTCATCATGATGGCGGGGCCGATGGCGATGACCAGGTCCACCTTCTCGCCTTTCAGGCGCTCCTCGAGGGCCCAGGTCACGCGCCCCTTCAACCCCCTGCTCCCGTCATCGGTGGTGAGCACCAGCTCGTCGGTAACCCCCGCCATCTCCTCCTCCAGGATGAGGAGGTCGGCGCTGCGGGCTCCGATTATCCCGGTCACGCGGTTGCCCGCCTCCCGCAGGGCGCGGCATATGGGGAAGATGGCGGCGATGCCCACGCCCCCTCCCACGCATACCACGTGTCCGTAGTCGCATATCTCCGTGGGCCGGCCCAGGGGCCCCACCAGGTCCAGGATGTCGTCTCCCTCCTCCATGAGGCTGAGCTTGCGGGTGGAACGGCCCACCACCTGCAGCACCAGCCGTATCCACCCCTCCTCGGGCGACCAGTCGCAGAGGGTGAGGGGGAAGCGCTCGCCCGTCTCGTCCAGGCGCAGGATGACGAACTGCCCCGCCCGCGCCCTGCGCGCCACTTTCTCCGCCCTGACCTTCACGGAGAAAACCGTCTCCGCCAGTTGCTCCTTTGCCGTGATGGGAAACATGCGACCTCCTTTTCAGCACCCAATGGGGAAGCTGGTCGTCCGGGACCTCCGCCGCGGCGGAGATGGGTTCGTCCCGCCGGGCGCGGCGCCGCGACCCGGCCCCCGGCCCCCGCCGTCTTTGAGCCACGGAGAGCTCGCTAAATAAGATACCATAACCGCCGCGGAGACGTTCCACAGCAGCACGGTAGGGCCGTGACCGCAGCCGGGTCTCATGGACTTCGTTTCGGCGTGCGGCAAAGACTACATCCATGGTCGGGTTACGGTGCATCGCCTGAAGAGAGGGAGCCGGGCATAGGTTCGTACCGGTTGTTGCGGGATCCGTGTGTACGGAAACCCCTCCGCATATCTACCTCGCGCGATTTCCTTGGCCGCCACGCGGCATTCCCCGTGCACGCGGATCGGGTGACGCCCGCGAGGACTTTGCCGGGGCCTCGGCACGGTTTCCCGCGCATGCGTAGCGGGTCGCGTCATGATCGCGGCGAGCTTGCGGACAGAAGATGAGGCGCCCTCGCTCAGCCCGCCTGGCGTCCCAGTTCCTGGAAAAGCCTCTCCTTGATCGCCCTGACCTCGGAGACGAAGGCGGGATCGGCATCGTAGGGACTCGTGCCCTCCAGGTCGGAGCGCCGTATGCTCTGGTTGTAGGAGATGGAGCCCAGGAAGGGAAGTCCGTCCAGGCGGCCCTTCACCAGCTCCTCCTCACGGGCATCCTGGACCTTGTTGAGCACCACGAAAACGTTCTTCACCTTGAGGTCGGAGGCCAGGCGGCGGATGGTGTTGGCGGTCTGCACGCTCCGCATGCCCGGCTCGATGACCACGATCATGGCATCCACCGCCCCCGCGGTTCCCCTTCCCAGGTGCTCGAGCCCCGCCTCCATGTCCAGGATCACCACGTCGTCGCGGGCGAGCAGGAGGTGCTGCAGCAGCGCCTTGAGCATCACCGACTCCGGGCACACGCAGCCGCCGCCTCCCTCCTTGACCGTGCCCATCACCAGCAGGCGCACCCCTTTGTGCACCCGCGAGAGGGCTTCGGGGAGGTCGTCCACCCTGGGGTTCATCTTGAAATAGGTGCCGAAGGTGCCCGGCTTTGACCCCGTGCGTTCGGCGATGAGTTCCTTCATGTCCGCGATGGGCACCACGCCCGTCATCTCCTCCTCGGAGATGCCCAGGCTGGACGCCAGGTTGGCGTCGGGATCCGCGTCAACCGCGATGACGTTGTAACCCTCGTCTGCGAGCAGCCGCGCCAGGCCGCCCGCCAGGGTGGTCTTTCCCACCCCTCCTTTGCCGGTGACCGCTATCTTCAAGACCACCACTCCTTTGCATACGCGCTTATGCGCTACGCCGTGCCGCGGCCCGTTTCCGCATCCGCGTTCCCGTCCCCGCGGCCCCACCGTGACCATGATAGGACGCCGGGGATCCCGAGGCACTGCCCTGGCTCATGTACATCTCTTCCCCTGTCGGGAGCGCCAAGCCCCCGTCTCGCGGCGACTTCCCCTATTGGCGGGAACCCCGGCGGGCAATTACCGGAAATCATCAGGCGGAGCCGGGCCCCTCGCGCCTCCCGCCTTTCCGGCGCTCCACCACGGGCTGCCCCTGGGCGGGTGCGACGCGGTCGCGCCACATCAGCGCCCGCGCCACGTCCACCATGGACAAGCTTCCCACCAGCTTCCCCTCGCTGACCACGGGCAGCGCCCCGCCTCCTCCCTCCAGGAGTAGGCCGAAGGCGCCCTCCAGGGACTGTTCCGGGTCGAGGAAGATGCGGACCCGCCGCATCACCTCTTTTACCTTGAGGTGGGGGAGGAGGTCGGTCGAGCGGCGGTGCGGGTGCAGCCGCGATGGAGCGCCGCGCTCCTCCACAAGCCGGTCATATTCGGGGACGAGGCAGCGCAGCAGTTCCTCGGCCCCGATCATCCCCACCGCCTCTTCGCCTGACGTGACCACGAGGTCGCCGGCCTGGGTCAAGGCCATCCTCTCCGCGGCCTCCTTTATGGTGGCGGTATCGTGGATGCGGGGCGGGTTGCGGTTCATCGCTTCCTTAACGAGCATCGTCCCTCCTTCTGTACGGCGCCTTTTCCGCCCGCTCGGCTTTATTATGCCCTCCATCCGTCTCCCGGTCACGCCTAGTGGGGGTGGAGGGACGGTGGCGGCAGGAGGTCTGGGTTTCCTTCGGGGGTGCCGGAGTCCGGCGGTTCTAAAATGCACGACACCGCTGGTTGTAAGGCGAATAAACGGCACCATAGACAAAAACTGCCGGCCTGCCTCTTTTAGTACGGGGACTCGCTCACGCGGCAGTGGGTCGCTCGGCGGACCTCCCATGGTGAAAACTGCCGGCGTGACTTTTCAGGACGGGGGTCCTATCTCCGCGCTCACTACAACGCCCTTCCCCGCAGTGGTGAAAGCTACATGCATGCAGTCTACTTATACGAGCCTTACCGCCCCTCTCCTTCTACTGCTTTACCGCAGTGGTGAAAACTGCCTGCATGCAGCCCTTCAGGGTCAAGTCCCGGAAAGCCTGCAAAAAACGGACTGACTCGTACCGTGCCGGGCTTCCCGGAGGTATGACCTGAACAGGAGGCGCGCTATTGTTTACTGCTGGAGGGCGAGATGATAATATGATTTTTCAGTTTTTCGCGCTTCTGTCTGGCATGATCTTCTGGCGTGGTCTGGTGTTCTGGAGCGCTTTGCCTGGAGGGCGGGCAGGGCGGGTCGGCGAAACGGAGGTGCCGCGGTGCCGGAGGAGGGCAGGGAGAGGAGATACCTGGTCATCGTGAATCCCGTCTCCAGGGGCGGCAAGGCCCAGGAGGAGGGTATCTGGCTGCTCAATCGCCTTAAACGCGCCGGGGTGAAGTACGAGGCCTTGTTCACGGAGCGCGCAGGCCACGCCGAGGAGATGGTGGTACAGTGGGCCGATGAATTCGACGTGGTGGTCTCGGTCTCGGGCGACGGTACCACCAACGAGATCATCAACGGCATCATGAAGGTCCCCTCCGCCGACCTCAAGCTGGCCATGTTCCCCGCCGGCACCGCCGACGACTTCGCCTGCAACATGGGGTATGACCGCAAGGACAAGGAGCAGGCGCTTAAGGCCATCCTGGGAAACGCCTACCGCACCATCGACCTCATCCGTTACGACGACCGGTACGCCGCCGTGACCTGGGGGCTGGGGGTCGATTCGGAGATCGCCGACGGCGCCTACAAGTGGAAGCGCTTCCGCATCCCCGCCTACTTCTACAGCGGCCTCAAGAAGTGCTTCTTCGAGGAGCGCAAGCGGTACCATGTCCGCTTCGACTACGAGGGACAGACCTTCGAGGGGTGGGTGCTCATCTCCATCCTCTGCAACGCGCCGGTCTTCGGCCGCTATATCCGGATCAATCCCAATGCGCGTATGAACGACGGCCTGCTGGACCTCACCATAGGCCGGGAGATGCCCAACGTATACGGCCTGCTGCTCTTCGCCTTCGCCTGCATGGGAGGCCGGCACGGCTTCTCCCGCCTGGTCTCCTACCACCAGGTGCGGAGCATGCGCGTGGAGTGTAAGACGGAGACCTACGCCCAGATCGACGGCGAGGTCTACAAGTTCGATGCGGGGAGGGTCATCAACCTCTCGGTGGTCCCGCGGGCCCTGAAGGTGCTGGTGCCCGCCGCTTCCCTCAAGAACAGGAGATTGCCCTTCGTCCCCACGGAGGAACCCTCGGAGCCCGTGCAGCTCCGGCTGATCCCCCAGCGGGAAGGGGTCTCGGAGGAGCTCGAGGAGCTGTCCCGGAGGGTGAAGGCCAGGGTGGACCAGGCCTTGGAGGCGGCGCGCCTTGGACCTCGCCTGGCCCCCACCTTCAGCCGCCGGCGCAAGACCGGGCGGCAGCAGGTCCTTTTCCGCCCGGACCGCGAGGAGAGGTTGGTGCGGGGAGCGGCCCGAAGGCTGAAAAAGGAGGCCAAGGCCAGGGGTTCCCGCGGCGGGAGATAGCGGCTCGGGCGGGACGGAACGCAAGCCCCCTTCGGGGTACGAGGAGAGATGCTTGTGCGCGGGGTAGCACGGAAAGACCGCGGCGCGCCGGAGGGGAAGGGGGTCTCGGGGCATCGCGCGGGCGGGGTCGCCATCAGGGACAGAGCAGTCTGGATGGGGGCGGGCCGGCAAATCCCCTGATAGGGGCATGATACATATCATCCTTTTGGCGGAAGAAAAGTGGACGTTCTGCTTGACATGGAAATACCACTCTGCTAACTTCGAATCGACGGGTGGGACGACATATATGGTAGCGATTCTTGAGCCCCATCCGGGGTCGATTTTTTTGGACATTGAAAAGGGCCCTACGCTATAAGCTGCCGGCCAACCCCATATGCCCTATAGCATGAGATGGAATCAGCACATTCCACCCCCTGAAATAGCCCTATCCGCCGGTGGCTTATAGCTCCCCTTTAAGAGGAGGCGCTTCGGCGCCTCCCTTCCTTTTAAGCTGTTGGAGAATTCAGGAAAGCAGATCAAGGATAAAAGGTGCGGGGCCTCCCAGAAAAGTGATGGAGTCGAGCCGTATACGTGCGGAGCAAGGACCTTTTACGGCGCAAAGGGTAAGGGGGGATCATGCAGCGGACAGGTGGCGCGGGGGTCTGCCGCACCGGCAAAGGATGGATCCACACCGTTTGTTCCCCTCGCGCAGCGCCGCACTTCCGGGTCAGGCGAAGGGCACATGCCATGTCGTGTTTGGAAGGGCCGCGCCGTACCGGCAAAGAAAGGCGATCCATACCCGTTCAATTGACGTATGGCATCGGCTCCCAAGGGGAAAGCGAAAGCCGCACGGGCTTCCCGGGACCGCCGGGGAGGCGCCGCTTTCCCGCTAGCCCGTCCGCCCCGGGACCCGTTCCACGAACTCGGGCAGCATCAGCACCTCGACGTCCCCTCCGGCGGGAAGGACCGTCAGGGCCTGTCCATAGCAGCCGGTGCACACGGTGACCAGGGTGTCGGTGAGTACGCTCGCGGCGATATGGGCGGCGCCCTCCGGCCGGTAACAGCATTGCGGCGCGTCGATGCGGTTCACCTTAAGTCCTTCCAGGCGGGAGAAGACCTCCTCGGTGGATTCCAGGTCCATGGGCACAGGGGAGAACCTGCGGTGAAGCCGGTAACAGCCGGCGTAGTAGTCGATCTCCCTGTCGAGGGATGTCTTTTCCAGGGCTTCGGCCAGGGCGCGCGGGTAGAAGACGATGTCCCGGTCGGGAAAGGCGTGCTTGTAGATGGGATAGCAGGGCGAACAGAAGATCACCAGCCTCCTCGCTCCCAGTTCGTCAGCCCGCATGAGGTTGAGGGCCACGAACTCCTTGGAGAGCTCGCGGCACTGCCCCAGGGCCTCCTCGTCACGCGCCTTGATGGCGGGGCGGTAGAGGTAGTTGCCGCAGCAGTACTCGCGAGAGAGAAAGGTGTAGGAGAAGTCGCCGCGGTCCAGCACGCGCGCCAGGGAGGCGAGCACGTGGGGGAGGAGGTGCAGCACCTGGCAGCCGGTGACGATGACGTTCTCCGCCTCGCGGTCATATGGCAGGCTGTGTTTCTCCAGCACCTCCGCCCGCGGCGGGAGCCCGGCTGCGGCGTTCCCGGTCTCCCTGATGGTCTCCACCATCCTCTCGTCTATCAATCCGCTCATCTTCTCCTCCTTTTGTCCCTTCAGGGTCAGATCTTCGCTCCTGGACCTGAAACCACGTAATGTCACATACCGAACCAACCCGCCTTGCATCCAATAACCCATATATTGGTAATGATGGTCATGGACCTGCCCTCATCTTGAGAAAAGACGGCCTGTAGGGCCGCGGAACCGCGAGCTCGGGCCGGCCGCAGGGAGGCGCGTCCAGGTCTGGGCAGGTGGCGTGGCAATTGGCCGTGCACCCCGGGATGGGGGCGAGCTCCCCCGGGCCCACGCGGCGCGAAAAGGGCATGGCGAATGCTTCGCAGTGGGGAAGCCCCGGCGTGTCCGCCTCGTCCGCCGAAAGCTCTTGGCAGACGGCGTAGGTCATGCCCAGCTCACACGCGGCAGCGCGCATGGCGAGGTGGAAGTCCAGGCGCAGGGGATGGCGCAGCATGTAGCCGCCGGACGTGTAGGAGCGGTCGTAGGCATAATCCCGCGCCAGCGCCGCTGCACCGCGGGCGGACAGGCCTCGCGCCAGCTCGCGCAACCTAGCCAGGGTGGAGCGTGTGAGGCGCCCCGTGGAGCCGACCACGTGAGCGGCTCCGACGGAGGCGCAGTCCTTCAGCAGATCCCACGCCCGTTCCATCCACTCTTCGCCGTAGAGCGCCCGCCACAGGGGAGGGATTACCGGGTCCAGGCGCACCAGGGCGGGCAGGCCCCGCGACGCGGCCCAGCGCAGGGCGGCGAGCCTCTGCCCGTAGGCGGGCGCCTGTGGCGAGAGGATGTCCAGGACCTCCGGAGGCCCCTCGACGGTCACGGCGAGAAAGAACCGGCCCGGGCCCGGAAACCCCGGGACCTCCTCCAGGAAAGAGGGATCGCCCTTGGTGATGACGTGGAAGCTCGCCCCCCATGCCACCAACACGCCCACCAGCTCTTTCACCGCCCGCCGCAGCTGGGGCACCTCCTGGCAGGGGTCGGTGACGTTGGAGATGGAGATGGGAGGGCACAGTTCCAGCCGGGACAGCTCCCGCTCCACTACGGAGGCCAGGTTGGTATACACCACCATGCCTTCCTCATGGCGCCGGGAATAGACCGCGTCGCGCGCGTAGCAGTAAAGACACGCGTGCAGGCATTGCTCCTTCCCCGGGGGAGTGACGTTCACGATCCACTTGTGGTAGCACTTGCGCCCCTCCCCCCGGTAGGGGAAATCGTGCAGGGTGGGAGAGCGGCGCTCCCTCATGGTTATCTTCATGCCCTCATGATATCCCATGGGCTTGTGTCAAGGCCTGCCTCAGCCTCGGGCCGGGGGGCAGAGCCGGATCCTGGGTCGCGGGCGGGATCAGGGATGGCAGTCGTGGATTGACCGTACAGTGGACCTGGGATGTGAAATGGGTCGCCGGGGGAGTTCTCGCGGGAGGATGAAGGGATGTAGTGGCGAGCGGGCTTTAGGCTTTCGTTCACGGCCCCCGGGAGGTGGCCCGGACGGGTCCCTTGCGCGAGGGAAAATCATCAGTATGTGGCAAGCGGAAAAGGAATAATGCGGCGGGCCCCCTTGCGCAGGGGAAGGTCAGATGGCAGTGGCCCTCTCACGGACCGTTATCGGAAAGTCCCATTTGCACGGGGGAAGCTCGTAGCCAGGTAGAGCTCGCGCAAGCGGACGAAGGTGGTCTCCCTTGCCCGGGTGGAGACCGCAGATGAATCCAAAAACTGTCTCTATAAGAGCAGCGTCTCCCCTTGCGTGCGCGGGGGAGATGTGTTGTCCCGCCCGTCCAATTGTCAATTGTCTCCCCTTGCGCGCGCGGGGGAGATGATGCCCTGCACCAAGCCCACCAGCACCAGGTTTGTCTCCCCTTGCGCGCGCGGGGGAGATCGCTCATGGAGAAAAAGATAGACATTTGTGACACGGGCAAGCCCCATTGCGCGGGGGGGGAGAGCCGTTAATCTGCGATTTCGCACGGGCCGGGAGCTGACACACGGTTGCCTTCAAGCCGTCGCCGAACGTATAATTAACGTCGGACGGTAAGGGCGGAAGGAACGGTCACAGCAATGTTCGCAGCCGGTCTTCTCATAGTCTCAAGCGTTTCATCCCTCAAGGAAAAGCGGGGTTTCGCGCCCCTTCACATACAACCCGTTCCGAGATAACCCGGGCATCGCAAGATGCCGACCTTGGCGACTTGAAGGAGGGGAAGTTATGGCCAGGGAACTGCAGGAAGTCTATCTCATCGACGCCTGCCGCACCGCCTTCGGCAAAGCCCGGCCCGACGGCATCTTCGCTCAGACGCGCGCCGATGACATGGTGGTAAAGGTGATCCGCAGCCTGCTGGACCGCAACCCGGAGGTCCCCAAAGACAGGGTGGACGACAACGTGTGGGCGGCCTCCACACAGTGGGGCGACCAGGGCCTGACCATCGGACGCACCACCGCGTTGCTGGCGGGCCTGCCCGTCTCCACGCCGGGATGCGCCGTGGACCGCATGTGCGCGGGGGGCATGACCGCCATCTGCTTCGGCGCCTCCGAGATCCAGGTGGGCGCCGCGGACATCGTCATCGCCGGGGGCGTGGAGCACATGGGCAATCACCCCATGGGACAGGGCGCCGACCCCAACCCCCGCTTCTTGGCGGAGAAGCTGGTGGACCAGAGCGCGCTGAACATGGGCATGACCGCCGAGAACCTGCACGACATGTACCCTGACATCACCAAGGAGATGTGCGACGAGTACGCCGTGGTCTGCCAGCAGAAGGCCAAGAAGGCTCTGGACGAGGGCAAGTTCGAGAAGATCATCGTGCCCATGACGGTGTGGACGGGCAACGGCTGGAAGGTCGCGGACAGGGACGAGCAGCCGCGGCCGGACGCCACCCTGGAGGGCATGAAAGGCCTGCGCACCCCCTTCCGGGTCAAGGGCAGGGTCACCCCCGGCAACGCCTCCGGTCTCAACGACGGCGCCGCGGGAGCCATCCTGGCCTCGGAGAGGGCGGTCAAGGAATACGGCCTCAAGCCCAAGATGCGCCTGGTGCAGTACGCCTTCGCGGCGGTGAAGCCCGAGATCATGGGCCTGGGCCCCGTCCCCGCCACCCACAAGGTGCTGGAGAGGGCGGGCATGAAGTTCGAGGACTTGGACGTCATCGAGATCAACGAGGCCTTCGCGGTGCAGGTCATCGCCTTCATGAAGGAGTTCGGCATCGAGAAGTACGATGATCCGCGCCTCAACCCCTGGGGAGGGGCCATCGCCTTCGGGCATCCCCTTGCCTCTTCCGGAGGCCGCCTCATGGCCCAGCTCGCCTTTTACTTCGCGGAGCACCCCGAGGCGAAGTACGGCCTGGCCACCATGTGCGTGGGGCTGGGACAGGGCGGCTCGGTGGTCTGGGAGAACGTCCAGAGCTAGGATGAGGAGAAGGAAAGGAGGAAAGAGATGCCCGACGAGCTGGTAACCCAGTTTAAGGATACCTATTTCGAGTCGCCGGCGGGAAAGATCGCCATCGTCACCATGGACAACGGCGAGGACTACCGCAAGCCCAACAGCTTCGGGATGGGGGGCATGGCCAGCCTCAACGCCTGCCTGGATTGCGTGCTGGCTGAGCCCGACGTCAAGGCCATGATCCTCACCGGCAAGCCCTTTATCTTCGGGGCGGGGGCCGACCTCACCCAGGTGCCCCTGATCAAGACCCGCGAGCAGGCGCTGGAGATCGCCCGCACGGGACACGCCGCCTTCAAGCGCATCATGGACCTGCCCTTCCCCACCGTGGCGGCCGTCAACGGCGTGGCCCTGGGCGGGGGGCTGGAGATCGCCCTGGCATGCGATTACCGCACCGTATCCAGCGGCGTCACCGCCATCGGCTTCCCCGAGTGCTTCCTGGGGCTCATCCCGGGATGGGGCGGGACCACCTTGTTGCCCAAGCTCATCGGCCCCGAGAAGGCGCTGCAGATCATCATCCACAACGCCCTCAACAACAACCGAATGATCAACGGCAAGACCGCCTTCGAGCTGGGCATCGCCGACCGTATCTACGAGCCCGTGGACCTCATGGACAAGACCATCGCCTTCACCGTGGGCCTGCTCGAGGGCACGGAAGAGGTGGAGAGGCCGGAGCCCGACTGGTCCAACCTCGATGCCCTCGTCGAGCAGGCCAGGGCGGTGGCCGACTCCAAGGTGCATGGCAACTCCAAAGCCCCCTACATGGCCATCGACATCATCGCCAAGGCCAAAGACATCTCGGTGGATGAAGGGTTCGCCATGGAGGACGAGGCCCTGGCGGAGCTCATCCCCTCGCCCCAGATGCAAGCGGGGGCCTACGCCTTCGACCTCACCCAGCGCCGCGCCAAGAAGCCGGTGGGCGTGCCCGAGGGGGCTCCTCTGCCGGTGCGCAAGGTGGGCATCCTGGGAGCGGGGCTCATGGGCAGCCAGCTGGCGGTGCTCTTCCTGCGGCGCATGAGGATACCCGTGGTGATCAAGGACATCAAGCAGGAGTTCGTGGACAAGGGGATGGGCTACATCACCCAGGAGATCAGCCGCCAGGCCGAGAAGGGCCGCATCGACAAGGACAAGGTGGCGTGGCTGCTGAGCCTGGTGGAGCCCACCCTGGACTACAAGGACATGGCCGACTGCGACTTCGTCATCGAGGCGGTGCTGGAGGAGATGCCCATCAAGAAGCAGGTCTTCGGGGAGCTGGAGGAGCACGTCTCCGAGACCTGCATCCTGGCCACCAACACCTCCTCGCTGTCGGTGACGGAGATGGCCTCCGACCTCAAGCACCCTGGCCGGGTGGTGGGCTTCCACTTCTTCAACCCCGTGGCGGCCATGCCCCTGCTGGAGATCATCAAGGCGGAGAAGACCGACGACCCCACCCTCATCACCGCCTTCGACGTGGGAAAGAAGCTGGGGAAGCGCTGCGTGCTGTGCAAGGACGCCCCAGCCTTCATCGTCAACCGCCTCCTGCTGCGCTCCATGGTGGAGACGGTGAAGCTGGTGGACGAGGGCAACGACTTCAAGGAAGTGGACCAGGCGCTGTGGGCGCTGGGAACCCCCATGCCTCCCTTCGGGCTGCTGGCCTTGGTGGGACCGGCCATAGCCCTGCACACCAACGAGACCCTCGCCGCCGCCTTCCCGGACCGCTATACGGTGAGCGAGAACTTCAAGGAGCTGGTGGCGCGCAAGAAGCCCGGCGTGTACGGTCCCGACGGAGAGGTGGACCCGGAGGTGCGCGAGTTCTGGAAGCAGGCCGATCCTCCGAACAAGCTCAGCCCCCAGGAGATGCGCGACCGCGTGAGCGAGGCGCTGGCCGACGAGTGCTGGAGGATGCTGGAAGAGGGCGTGGTAGGGGCGCCGCAGGAGATCGACATCTGCATGATCTTCGGCGCCGGTTACCCCTTCTATATGGGCGGCCTGACCAGGTACCTGGACTACGCCGGATACTCCGAGAAGGTCAAAGGAAAGAAGTTCCAATAATGGGGTCACATCTTCGATCTTCGACGGTGTTTGAAAACCCGGCGAGTTCGCCTTGATCCCTGGCGACTGAAGACCAAAGATACAGATACGGTTCCCTTCAGCAGCCAGCTCAAGTATCCGGGGCCAAAGCAGACGGCGAATACCGCCGTGTCGTCGGGATTGCGCGGGCGCGCGGGATGAAATATCATTGAGGCATGTTGCCCGAAGGTATCTTCCTGCACCGGGACGAGGAGACCATCTGGCCGGCCTCGGCCAATACGCTCATGATCCGGGACGCCGACGGCGCGATCCTGGTGGACGTGGGCTGCGGAAAGGAGGAGGTGTACGCCCGGCTGAAGGGGTTTGTCTCCTCGCACGGCCTCTCCATGGGCGACGTGCACACCGTGGTGCTCACCCACGCCCACCCCGACCACATGGGCGCCATGCGCTACCTCCTGGAGGAGACATCGCCGCGGGTGTTCCTGCACCCGGTAGAGGTGCCCCTGGCGGCGGAGCCATCCCGCCTCAACGGGACCTTCGACATGGCCCTGCCGTTGCGCTACGGCATCAACCCCTTCAACCTGGAGAGGCCGGACATCCTGGAATACTTCAGCAACCTCTGTCCCATGGCACGTGCCGACGCCACCGATCTCATCGACCCCGACGGCGAGCTGGAGCTGGGACGGTTCAGGTTCCGGGTCATCGTCACCCCCGGCCACGCCAACGGCCTCGTTTCCCTCTTCGAGCCGGAGAGCGGCGCGCTCTTCACCGCAGACGCGGTGGGGGACGTGGTCGCCTGGTACTCGCCTTCCTCGGGCGGACTCACCGGCTTTCTGGAGGGGCTGGACCGCCTGGCGGCCGTCCCCGCGTCCTTCCTCGTCCCCTCACATGGGAAGACGAGCGGCGCGCCGGCGCGCGAGATCGCCAGGACCAGGGAACGCCTCCTGCGCCGCGAGGAGAAGATACTGGGGGAGCTGGCGGCGGGGCCGGTCCCCTTTCCCGAGCTGGCATCCCGCGTGTTCAGAAACCCCCTCATCGCCTTCTTCCCCGGACCCCAGATCCTCCAGTGCCACCTGGACAAGCTGGAGGCGGAGGGAAAGGTTAAGTGCCGGGGAGAGGAGGACGGCTGGCTGGTGGAAGCGCTGTGAATCACGGGCACGGCTCCACGGATGCGAGCGCATGAGGCGGGGTTAACAGGGCTCGGATGACAGGGATAGGAAAACTGGCGCGCACGGCCCTGGTGAATGAGTTTATAATCGGGGTGACCGGTGGCGGCGGAGCGCGAGGAAGGCGAGGTGGTGAACGCCTTTTTCATCTATTCCGAGGGACGCCCTGTCTTCACCGGCCTATGTTCCCTCATCCTCGGGGCCCTCATCGCCCTGCTCATGCTCATCTTCCAGAGCAGGGGCCTGGGAGGGGTGGCCATACTCTTCTCCATCTTCGCCCTGGGCATGGCCATCACCAACCTCACCACCATACTGCGCAGCGAGGGGATCTCCATGGGGGTGGGGACGGTCATCTTCATCGCCTTCTCTTTCCTGGGACTGGTGGGGGGAGGCATGGCTATGTCCGGCTGACGGAGGAGGCGGCCGGCGTCACCGTCGGAGGATACGGCCACGCAGGCATGGACGCACGGACATGGATCGGACAGGCCGGGTGACCCGCAGCGCAATCCGGGTTTCGAGCCGGCTTTGTTCCGGACCCCGGGCGGTCATGGCCCTGCCCTTACCGATACCATGGCAGGAAATGGTATTAAGTGAGCGGCATCCGGCACGATTAGACGCGGGATCTCGGCATCAGATGCCGCGGCCGGCCGGGGTTTGCCGCGGGGCGACGGAGAATCCGGACGATAAAGGAGATGTCTTGAGGCCCGAAAACGGCGAGATGGGATTGCGACGCAGGCCCGCGCGGCCCGGGTCCTCATTTCATGCCGCACTCCTCATGCTGGCGCTCCTGTCGCTGGCTTTAGCCCTCACCGGCGGCGGGCACGGGAGATCGCCGCACGCAGTGCTTTCCCTTCCTCTACTTGGCATAGCCGTGCTCACCAACGTGGAGGCGGGCAGGAACCGCTTCGGGCGCTACAAGCGCTACGGCATCCCGGAGATGGTGGGGAACCGGGGCCTGGTCATGGAGACGGAGACCATGGAGGAGATCGACGGCGCAGTGGAGCGCATGCTCGCCCGCGGTGAGCGCCTCCTGTGCCTCAACGGCGGGGACGGCACCGTGCAGCGGACCGTCACCCACATGGTGAACAAATACGGGGAGGGCTCCGACCGCATACCGGTGATCTTCCCCCTGCGCGGGGGAACCATGAACCTATTGGCGGACCACCTCGGCATCAAGGGCACGCCGCCCGAACTGCTGCGCCGCGCCCTGGACACCGAGCGCTCTCTTGACGAGCTGCCCTGCGTGGATGTTCCCACCCTGCGGGTGACTCGCCGCACGGGCGAGAGGGAGGAAAGGGTATACGGGTTCTTTTTCGGCAACGGCGCCCTCTACCGTTTTCACCGCGTCTATTACCGCGAGACCAAAGGGGGGCCGGTGGCCGCCGCCAAGCTCTTCGCCAAGTGCGCCTTCGGCGGCGCAACCCGCCGCACCCGCTACCGGGACGTCTTCGGCCTCACCCCGGCGCGGGTGGCCATCGACGACTTCGAGCTCCCGGCGGAAGAGGTGACGGTGGTGCTGGCGGTCGTCTTTCAGGTGGTGGTGATAACCTTCGACGCCTTCCGTGACGAGGGCGAGGGCGATTTCTACGTCATCGCCACCAGCGTCCCCATCTTCCGCCTCGCCCGCAGGCTGCACCGGCTGCTGTGGGCGAGGGGGAGCGAGCCCCCCTACCCCAGGGAGGAGTTCTTCAACCAGCGCGCCTCCCGCATCCGCATGGAATGTCGCGAGGGCTACAGCCTGGACGGGGAGGTCTTCGAGCTGGAGGAGCCCTACGCCCTCACCATCGAGCGCGGCCCCTCGATCAGGGTCCTGAACCCTGTATAGTGCCATGCCTCATAACCATTGGTCGCCCCGTCTGGATTAAAGTCCGCCGCCAGCTCAATTTACGTGGGCCAAGACAATACCTTAGCCTTAGGGTTTGCAATCGAGACCTCATGCCCTGCTCATATCGACAATCCGCTTTTGCCGTCTTTTTCCGGCGTTATTGGTCCTTTCGAGATGTTGACGCCATGAACCATCTATGCTTAAATATGGGTGACCGGTCACCCATATTCATGCATATGAGAGACATGAAAGGAAATCGGTCGATCATGGTGTTTCTCGGAGCGCGCTTCCGGTGTCCCGGATCTCGAGAAAAGAGTCCGGTTGGATCTCACGGCGTCGCTATTGTCGCCTGCCCATTCCAGTGAAGAGTCAGCTTGAGCGGCAGGCACAGAGAAAATGGAGGGCAAGTCCTTCGAACCGTGGGTACGGATGTTGGTCCGGTCGTCGGAGTCCTTGTCAGGTTTGCCTCGATGTGAGCGTTAGCGCATGAGTGATCCGTTTTCGCCGTTGCGATAACGGTCGATACCGAGATGTGGCAGAGTATTGGTTTCGCGAAGACTTGACAAAGGAGAGTGGTAATGGGAGACACAAAAGAGGGCAGGGTGACTTGGGAGGAATTGCGCCTCGAGTTACTCGGACTTCCTAAGGAAAAACTGGTCGATCTTATCGACATGTGGGTGAGGAACTACTGGACGAACCAGAATTACTGGATAGTCTTTACGGAGAGGGATTTCGGCGAGGAGGCCGCTGCGAGGCTTGACGGGGAGATCTGGGAAAGGACCGCACGCGCTCAAGCATATCGGTTAAAAAGGATCCTCGAGCTGGGGGATGACATACAGAGCCTTGCCACTATCCTGAAGTTTTCCGCTGCACAATGGGTCAACGCTGGCTTCAGGTGGGAATTCCTATGCGTCGAGGAAAAGCGTCTGGCATTCAGAGTCAATGAATGCCCCATGGGCAAATATAGAAAAGAGTTGAATCTACCGTTGTTTCCCTGCAAGATCGGCTCCCCGCCCCTGTATATCGCAATGGCCCATGCGGTCAACGAGGGTTTTGTCGTGAATTGTCTTCATGCTCACCCCGATCCCCCGAAGGAGAACGTCATGTGTGAATGGGAGTTCATCTTGCCGGATGGCGAGAGCGGGAGGTGTGCAAAATGTCCGAGTTAAAAAAACCTCTTGAAGGAGTAAGGATTCTCGATCTCACCTGGGTATACGCCGGGCCTTTCGCGACACTCGTGCTCAGCGACCTAGGGGCGGAAGTGATCAAATTGGAAGGGCCGCCGGTGGGCGACTATACGAGGGTCTTTCCCCCTATGAGGAACGGGTGGAGCGGGTATTACTACATGTTGAATCGCGGCAAAAAGTCCATAGCTTTGAACTTAAAAATGGAGGAAGGGAAAAAGATCTTCCTCGACCTGTGCAAGAGATTTGATGTGATCACGGAGAATTTCGTGGCCGGAACCATGGATAGGCTAGGCCTCGGATATGAAACCGTTAAAAAAGTGAACCCTTCCATGATTTACGCGGCTATAAGCGGGTTCGGTAGTTACGGCCCCTATTCCAAGATGCCCTGCGTCGATCCCGTCGCACAAGCTATGGGCGGGTTGATGAGCATGACGGGATACCCTGGGATGCCGCCACTCAAGACGGGACCCGCCGTCGCGGATTCGCTGACGGGACTATTCCTTGCCGTCGGCATCCTCGCAGCGCTGCGGAAAAGAGACGTCACGGGTCACGGGCAGAGGATCGAGGTCGCAATGATGGACGCCGTATTCTCGGTTCTCGAGGAGAGCGTGATAAGAGCGAGCATGACGGGCGATTCCCTACCCGCCAGGGGAAATACCGATCCCTTAGGGGCGCCTTGGGATGCTTTTCAGACCAGGGATGGTAAATGGGTGATGGTTTGTTGTGTCGGCAGTGACAAGTTCGACAGGATCTACCGGCATATCGGCAGGGACGACATAGCGGATAAATATAAGGGCGACTCGGAGCAAGCGATCGAGGCGAGATCACGCGACCTCGCTTACCTTAACTCCGCTTTCGCCGAGTGGGTGAAAACACAGGAATCATCAGCGTTGCTTGATTTCCTGCTCGAGATGAGTATCCCGTGTGGGATTGTAAAGGACGTTGTTGAACTACTCGACGATCCCCATCTTTATGCTCGTAGGATGATTCTCGAGCATGACCATCCAAGCCTGGGAAAAGTCAAGACTTTCAACCAGCCCATCAGGTTTCTCGATGATCGAGGTGTCGATGAAGCAGTAAAGCTGCACGACAAAGCCCTGGGCAATGACACCAAAGCCATCCTTGCGAAAGAGCTCGGCATCTCGGAAGAGGAGATAAGCAACCTCAGGGAAAAGGGCGTCGTCTGGGCCTGAAGGTCTCGAGAGGGAGGGGTTCGATGGAGGAAACAGCGCGCATAGACGGCCATCTCGCAAAAACGCTTTCCAGGTGGGAGCTGTTGGCCATCGGGTTGGGGGCGGTGATCGGATGGTCCTGGGTCATCTATTCGGGGATATGGAGCTCGGACGGGGGAACGCTCGGAGGCATCCTCGCTTTTGTGGCCTGCGGCCTGCTCTGCAGTTTTGTAGGCCTGGTATACGCCGAGCTCACATCCGCATTTCCTCGCGCTGGAGGGGAAGTCATTTTCGCTTTTGAGGGCATAGGTGAAAGGGCTGCCATTGCGGTGTCCTGGGGCATGATCCTTCTGTGGGGAGGACTGATAGTCATAGAAACATTGATGTTTCCCGTAATACTGGAAGGCTTTGGCATTAATGTCCCCAAGTTCGGCGAACTGTACAGCATAGGAGGCTCCCCTGTCTATTTGAGTTATCTGCTGGTTTCGTTGTTGGGCAACGCTGTTTTTGCATGCTTGAATTTCCGTGGTGCTAAGATATCAGGTGTCTTTCAGACATTCGCCGTTGCCGTGCTCCTGATTGCCGCCCTGTTCTTTGCGGGCAGCGGCGTCATCAAGGGCTCGCCTCAGAACGCCAAACCTCTCTTTGGAGAACTGGATGGGCTGGCCTTGGTGTTTCTCATGGTGCCCGGGTTTTTATCCGGTTTCAACGCCATACCGCAAGCATCCGAGGAAACGGCGGTGAGCAGCAGAAGCATGGGGAGACTGGTGGTCTACACCGTTTGGGGATCCGTCCTCTTCTACGTGCTCATAATCCTCGGTCTTGGCTTTGCTGCCGACCTCACGCTGAGGTCTGGCGAAGGGCTGGTGGTCCTGGATGCCATCGATCAGCTTTTCGGCGGTTCAGATGTCGCAAGGATTTTCGTCACCTTTGCAGCCTTGATGGGCATGCTGACGACGTGGAACGCGGCCTATATGGCCGGCAGCAGGCTCATCCTGGGACTTGCGCGCGCGAAGTTCATCCCGGAGAGGATAGCGGTGATACACCCGAAACACAGGACTCCCTCGCGCATCATCACCATGCTCTTCCTTTTCAGTACCGCCTTCTGTCTGCTCGGCACCAGCAAGGCCATCTATGTAGGGATTGTGAATATCTTTTCCCTGTTCCTGGTGGTGACTTGGATGTTGGTCTCGATATCTTTTCTCAGGCTGCGGTCGAGGAGGCCCGATCTGGAAAGGCCCTATCGAGTGCCTGCAGGGAAGTTTATAGGATGGGTGGCAACCATTTTTGCCGCTGCGTATATCCTGGTATATACGCCTATAAGCCCGGGCGGCCTGAGCTGGGGTGAATGGCTGGCTACAGGGGTTATCATCTTGGTGATGATCATCACTTATTTCGCTTGGAACGCCAGGAAAGGTTATCTTGCGCCCGAAGAAAGGAGGAGGAGGCTCACCGCGACATGATGTTCGATGCAGAAATGCATGGGATAGCTGATACTTGCCCGGGCTATCCGTATATATAACTGGAAGCTTTCGACCATATCCTGATCAGGATGGGATCAGGTATTTGCCGGGGGTTTCCCCCGGGCTTTTTTTGAAACGTTCTTTTTCGAAGAAGCCGGTTTCACCTCGCGATCCTGCCTCGCTTTCAAGCCATTGAGCATGACATCGGCTATCTTGGCGAAGACGAGCTCGACATCTCCGAGTTGTCTGAAGAGAGTGTCGTAGAAAGCAATGGTCAACTCGCTGAACCCGAGCAACATATATGAGGTTACGACGGGGTCGACATCACGGAACACACCCTCCTCAATGCACTTCTTAACCAGGTCCTCTACGAGCTGGTAATACTCCTGCAGGACCGAAGCCGCGGTACCTGCGAAATGACGGTTGTCGCCGAAAAACGAGGTGATCCAGAGCTGGGCCAGTTCTTTATGCCTGACTCCCAGGAGAACATCGAGTTTAAGCAGCTCGACGAGCGCTTCCAGGCTATCTCCTTCCGACTCGACTATTGCCTTCGCCTTTTCCATCCATGCGTCATTGCTTTCGCGCAGGGCCTGAATATAGAGGTCTTCTTTGTTCTTGAAATAGAGATATATGGTGCCCTTACCGATACCGCTCATTTCGGCGATGTGGTTGATGTTCGCTCTCTGGTAGCCTTTTTTTACGAATTCTTTGGCCGCCGTTTCGATTATCTTCTTCCTCTTCTTGTCTCTAGAATCGGATTTTATACCGGCCATCCCATCTCCTCTCCATCATGAAAGATTATACGACATACGACTTGTTGTGATGAGGCACGGGGCCATGCAATCGTGGGTAAGGCCGGCCAGTGTCGGCACATATCCCTCCTGCCTATTCCTCCATGACCACGCGCACGTCGCCCTGCTTGTCGATGACGCTGAAGACGGTGACCTCTTCCTCGCGGCGGAAGAGTAAAGACAGCCTAGCCTGACCTACGCGCAGGTTGCGCAGGGTGACCTTCTCCAGCCAGGGAGGGAGGCAGGGGTTGTTGACGTAGAGCACACCCTTGGCGGCGTCAGGGGAGAGCCCCAGCAGCGACTGCAGGATGAGGAATATGGCGCCGGATGCCCATGCCTGGGGGCTGCACGCCACGGGGTAGGGAACGGGTTCGGCGAAACGCCCCCGCCTGAAGCCGCAAAAGAGCTCCGGCAGGCGCAGGTCGTTCATGCTCACGGCGGCTCGATAGATCCCCTCCACCACCCCCAGGAGGGCGTCGCGCTCGCCGTAGCGCTTGACGCCCTTGAGGATGATGGCGTTGTCGTGCGGCCAGATGCTGCCGTTATGGTAACTTATGGGATTGTAGTAGAACTCGCGCGTGCTCAGGGTGCGGATGCCCCAGCCCGAGAACATGTCGTTGTCGGTGAGGCGCGCGATGACCCGGTGCGCACGCTCCGGCGCCGGCAGGCCGGTGAAGAGCAAGTGCCCCCCGTTGGAGGACACCGCGCGCACGGGCCTTTTCTCCCCGTCCAGCGCGATGACGTAGAACCCAAGCTCCTCGTCCCAGAAGAGCTCCTCCACGCGGCGGCGCAGCTCCTCCGCCTCCCCCACCAGCCGCTTCCCCTTCTCCAGATCACCCTGGAAGATGTAGAGTTCTCCCAGTCGGCGCTTGGCGTAATAGACGTATCCCTGGGTCTCCACCGTGGCCACGGGCGGGCAGGGGAGCCTACCCCCGGGCAGGAGAATGGAGTCCCCGGAATCTTTCCAGAACTGGTTGGTGAGACCCCTCTCGCTGCGGCGGCTGTATTCCACCAGGCCGTCGCCGTCCAGGTCTCCGTACTCGTCGATCCACCGCAGCGCCGCTTCCACGTTATCCTCCAGGGCGTTGAAGGTGTCCATGTCGTCGGTCCATTTCAGGTACTCGGTGAGCAGGAGGAGGAAAAGGGGCGTGGAATCAACGGAGCCGTAGTAGGGGGTATGGGGGATCTCCCCTCTCCGCGCCATCTCGCCCTGCCTGATCTCGTGCAGGATCTTACCCGGCTCCTCGTCCCGCCAGTCGTCCACCTCTCTGCCCTGGAAGGCGGCGAGGAAGTGGAGGCTGTCGCGCGCCAGGTCCGGCTTGAGCATGAGGGCCTCATAGCAGGTGATGAGGGCGTCTCGCCCGAAAGGCGCCGAGTACCACGGCACTCCCCCCACGATGATATCCCCGTAGCGGGTGCGGGTGTGCAGGGCCCTGAGATCGCGCACGCTGCGCTGGATGATGAGGTCGAAGACGTTATTGTCGGTATCGATGCGGGTGGCCGGCTCCACCCATTCCTCGTAGGAACGGCGGAGATCGGCGCGGGCTTCGCTGAAACCGACCAGCTCCTTTTCCTCCCCTTCCTCCAGGGGGATCACGTGAAGCTCGAGGAGCTCCAACTCGTACTGGTTGAGGAGGAAATGGAAGGTCACCTCTACCCCCGCCCGTCCCAGCCGCCATCCGTCGGGCCGGCGCGAGAAGACGATGCGCGTGCTGCGCCGCATGCGGTCGGTGCCGGTGTAGGAGAGCACGAAGGCGCCGTTCTCCACCCGGGGGCGGTGCAGGCGGCCGCGTTTCTCCCGGCGCATGCCGCGCACCTCGAAGATGTCCGCGAAGTCGGAGGTGAAGGCGAGGCTGAAGCTGAGGTGCACGGGGGCTATATGATAGTTGCGGATATAGAGCCGTTCGATGAGCCCGTTGCGGATGAGCCGGCTGCGCCGGATGCTCACGGAGTCCTGCGGGATCACCGCCTCGCCGTCGGAGATGATGTCGGGGTTGGAGAGGTGGATGTTGGCCATATACCCGCGCTCCACGGAGGAGGAGAGGAACAGCGGGGGCATGCCCTCCACCCGCGTCTCCAGGCTGGAGAGGAAACGGGTGTCGCGGTAATAGAGGCCCAGTCCGGCCCGGTTGCCGTGGGACATGTCCCCGTTCTCATAGGTGTAGAGGAAGTACTCTCCCTCCTTGATGATCAGGGACTGCCGGGGCACCTCGCTGACGATGAAGGGTAACCCGCCGCTGCTCTCGAGACACAGGGAACCTTCACCCGGGACCATCTCCTCCATCACCTGCCTCGAGCAAGTGGCCCGCATGGTGTCGCCGCTCGCGACCCTCCCGGGACCATCTCCTTCATAACCCGCCGTAACCCCCCTGCGCGGGCGGGAGGACCGGTACAACGAACTCTGCCCCCGCTCCCGCAGTAACATCCATAACCTGTCGTCACACTCCTAGCGGGACTCCCGCCCCCGAAGAATACGCGATATCTACAGGGATACACAGAACGCGGCCGCGGTCAAGGTGGTCTGCCCGGCCCGGAGCCCTCTCTTTCCACGGCACGATAACGCCATCATTCCCGGTTTTTCGCACCGGCAAACCCCGCCCTTTCCCCGTCTGGGAACTTGGGAGGACTCCTCGCCGTCGGAGTTTAACGAAAGCGTCCCGTGGAAAGAATGGTATTTGAACGGGATTCAATCGGGTTCTCCGAGAGCTTCCAGGTTACAAACGCGGCGGTGCCGTTTCTATGGATTCCGATGATGCCCGTGGAATCGGGAAACGGATAGGGAAACGGAATCCGGAAACGGAATGACGATGGGGTAACCATGTTGGCGGAAGTGAGTTTACCTGATGGGCATATAGAACGCGTAAAAGGAGGTCGATCGGATTGCGTATCGCCATGGTGGCGCCGGTATGGATACCCATCCCCCCCGATGGATACGGGGGGATAGAGAGAGTGCTCAAGCTGCTGGTCGACGAACTGGTGGATCGGGGCGAGGAGGTGACCCTTTTCGCGGCGGGCGATTGCAGGACCCGCGCCCGGCAGCGCATCGTGCTCGAACATGCTCCCACGCAGCATATGGGCGAGACCCTTTTCGACGCCCTCCACGTGGGGCAGGCCTACCGGGAGATCAGCGCCGGCGGTTTCGACATCGTCCACGACCATTCCGGCTTCCTGGGCCCGGCCTTCGCCGGCCTGCTGCCGCTGCCCGTGGTCCATACCCTCCACGGGCCCTTCACCCGCGACACGCGGCTCTTTTACGAGAACTTCAAGAACGACTGCTGGTACGTGGCCATCAGCCGCAAGCAGATGGACGGGTGCCCGGGCCTGAACTACTTGGGAGTGGTGCCCAACGGGGTGGACGTCGAGGAGTACCGCCTCCAGGGGGAGAAGGATGACTACCTGGTCTGCGTGAGCCGCATATGCGAAGCCAAGGGTACGGAGAACGCCGTGCGCCTGGCCCTTAAGACGGGCCACCGCATCCTCCTGGCGGGAAAGATCGACCCCGGGGCGGACCGGGAATATTTCGAGACGCGCGTGAAGCCGCTCCTGGACGGCGAGCGCGCCGTCTACCTGGGGGAGGTGTCCCAGGAGGAGAAGGTGCGGCTGGTATCGCGAGCCCGCGCCTTCATCTTCCCCATCCAGTGGGAGGAGCCCTTCGGCCTGGTGATGGCCGAAGCCCTGGCGTGCGGTACGCCGGTGCTGGCCACGCGCTGGGGGGCGGTGCCCGAGGTGGTGGAACACGGGGTGACCGGGTTCCTCGCCGATACCCCCGAGGAGCTAGAGCCCTACCTGGAACGTATTGACGAGATAGACCCGGCGGCCTGCCGGCGCGCGGCGGAGGAGCGCTTCAGCCCGCGCGCCATGGCCGACAGCTATCTCGAGATATACCGCAAAGCCCTGGAGGCGGAGGCCCTAATGGGGTCAGATCTTCGATCTTCGATCATGACATGACCGAATGTCTTCCCCCGGCCTCCCTCCATCAAAGATCGAAGATGCGACCCCAAAGCTCACCTGGTATGGTGAAAAGGAACGGGGCCCGGTCCCGGTGGAGGTAGAGCGGCGTGGGGACCGGGCACAGGGAATGCTGGGCAAGGGAGGAAGGTCTTGCACTACGACGCGATGGTCATCGGGGCGGGTCCAGCCGGCTGCATGGCGGCCCGCACCTTGACGCGGGCGGGCTTTAAGGTGCTGCTGCTGGAGAAGGAGAGGATACCCAGGGACAAGGCCTGCGGTGGGTTCCTGCCCCCCGGCGCGGTTCGGATGGTGGAGGAATCCTTCGGCCCCATACCCGCCGACTGCCTAGCGCAGGATCCGGAGATGCTGGGTGCCCGCCTGCTGTGCGAGGGAGGAGGGGAATACGAGCTGCCTTTCCCCTCTCCCGGGCTCGCGGTGGACCGCCGCCGTTTCGACGCCTTTCTGGCCGAGGAGTGCGGCGCCGAGCTCAGGGATGGCAGGGAGGTCGAGGAGTTCACCGCCCTGCGGTTCAACGTGCACCTGGTGGCCGTGGGGGAGGAGGGGCGCGAGGAACTGTCGTCCACCTACCTGGTGGCGGCGGACGGCGCCGATTCCCTTTCCCTGCGCCTGCTGCGTCCGGAGTTTCACCGCCTGTACGCCGTCCCCGCCCTGGGGTACGGCATGCTGGTGAGCGGCGAGGGGGATCTGGACTGGGACCCGCGCTGGATGGGGCTGGCCTTGCTGCGCAGGGGCAGCGGCCTGGCACGCTTCTTCAGGCGCGGCGACCTGGTGGTGTTGGCGGTGAACATCATGCCTGGCAGGGAATGGAAAGTGGAGCTGGACCGACTCATGGTCTTCCTGCGCGAGCGGGTGGGCCTGCGTATGGAGGGGGAGATGGTGCGCAGGACGGCGGCCTCCAACCGTATGGGGTCGGCGGGCCACTACAACCTGGGCGCGGGATGCGCGTTGCTGGCGGGGGAGGCGGCCGGGCTGCTGGATCCCTGGGGGTTCGGCATCAGGCTGGCCCTGGAGAGCGGCCGTGTGGCGGCGGAATCCCTGGTGGAGAGCGCGGGGGAGCGCATCACTCCCCACGTGCGCTACCGCTACCGCATGCGGGGGATCCTGGAGAGGGAGGCCGGCCAGCGCAAGAAACTAGGCGGGCTGGTTGGCGAACTCGACACCTCCTCCCTCTCCTCAGGGAAGAACGCCCGCCGCGATTTTAATGGGGTCAGATCTTCGATCTTCGGTCACGACAGAACCCAGCGCCTTTCCCTTGCATCCCGACTCCATCGAAGATCGAAGATGTGACCCCACCTAGCTGGTCGGGGCCCCTGGTCACCAACGTCCAGATCGCTCCCGCGACACTCTTGAGGGCCTGCATGGCCAGCTTTTCCCGCAGCCCCGGCACCTCGAGGCGTGGGGGGAATTCTCCCGGCGTGGCCTGCGGGGAAGGCTTGCTCGCCTCGCGGCGTGCGAGGGGCAGCTCGATCACCGCCCGGCAACAGGGGTCGCCTCGCGAAAGCAGCTCGGTTATCTCCGGAATCTTGAGGTCTGGGTTGAGCGCGGAGAAAGTCCCCGCCTCCATGGCCACCATGAGCTCGGAGCAGACCTCGGGGCAGCGCTCGAGCTCCCGCGCGGCGGGACAGTAGCGCTCCTCCTTCACCGCGCGCCCCCGGGTCTCCTCGGTCCAGATCCCCCTCACCCCCACCAGCCCGTCCTCGTAGTCGAGTACGCGCCCCAGGCTGCGCGCGTCGTAGGGATCGATATCCAGGGCCTCGCGCAGGATGGGCGCACGGTCCTCGCCGATACGGTAGAAGACGTACTGCAGGGCACGCACCCCGCGTTCCCCAAAGCGGGCGTGGAGCTCGGGCAGCAGCCACGCCAGGCTGCGCATGGTGATGCGCATGGGCACCTCGCGGTGCCAGGAGGGATCCAGGAGTTCCGCGGGCTTCGGATGCAGGGACCAAGCCGCCGCCCCGTAAGCGACCATGCCGAGGACCACAGCCCTTTTGACTTTCCTGTACACTCCCATCTCCATCTCCCTCCCCTTACGGCAGGCCCCAACCACCTCCTGTAGGGATTATAACCGGGTGGGGTCGTATCTTCGATCTTCAATCATGATATTCCGGCAATAGGAGTAATAGAGGTCACTTATCCAATCTTCGAATACATACGACAGAGTGTTTACCCCAGGCCTCTCGACGCAATCGAAGATGAAAGATACGAACCCGCGCTACCGCTTTCCACACAAGTCGAAGTCTGTGGAGACAACCCCTCCCGGTCGCCTCAGCTCAAGGGGCGGTTGACGTCTATCTCCACCACCTCGCCGCTGCCCGCGCGCACGGCGAAGACGATTCCCTTGGAATTATATTCCATAATGGTCATCTCCTCGCCCTGGTGGCTGACGGTGCTCTGCCTCTCAGGGCTTCCGAACTCCTTTATCACGTCGTTCGAGGAGGACCCTATGCCCACCCCCTTGGGGGTCTTTCCCTGGTAGGGGCTGCGCACGCTGATGGAGACCACGGTGTCGAATTCGCCCAGCGCCTCGTTCTTGTCCTGGTCCTCGAGGTAGAGGTTGAGCTTCCAGGTGCCGTAACCCCCCGTGTAGGTGGCGAAGACGTACCCCTCGGTGGTGAAGCCGGAGCTGTCGGGAGACCCATATAGCTCTTTGGCCGCCCTGAAATCGTCGCCCACGTTGATCCCCGCCGCCGTCTGCCCGGGCACGATGGGGGCGGAGGCGTAGGACCCGAAGACCCCGCCGGCCTTGCCGCCGTCCTGTCCCCCGCTCTCCGCCGGACGCAGGCCCCCGTAGGAGGTCACCAGCACGGTGATCACCCCCTCCTCGGGCGAGGCGAGGAACTCCACCCCCCTCTGCAGGTAAGAATAAAGTTCCAGGACCTTCCCCTCAGGGCCACGCGAGGAGGTCACGCTCTCGGCTTTGCCGAACTCCCCCTCGATGTCCTGGGGCGTACTCCCGATCCCCATCCCGCCCGCGGTCCTGCCGTAGTAAGGGGCGGACACCTCCACCCCGCCCACCTCGTCCTCCGCGTCGAGGTAGCCGTTGCCGTTGTCGTAAAGGGTCACCACCAGCCGCCAAGAGGCGGGATCATCTATATGCCCGCCTTCCCGGGTGCGGCCGTAATAGGCATAGAGGTAGCCGCCTTCCTTGCGCTTATCGTCGGGGTCGCCGTGCACGTCCTGGACGGAAGAGAAGCTGGCGCCGATCTCTATCTCCGCCAGGGAATATCCCGGCACTATGGGGTCGCGTTCCCAGGACGCGAGGTCCTGCCCCCCCTTCCCGCACGCCGCCGCGGAGAGAGCAAGAGCGACGGCCAAAAGCGTCACGGCCAACGTCCGTGATCCCCAGGTGAACGGGAGCATATTCCCTCTCACCGTCCGCCGGTCTCCCCGGCCTCCGTCCCGTTCTTGATGCCGCGGCGCGTGTAGGAGACCGGGAGGTCCGCGGCCTCCGCCAGGGCCTGCGCGACGAGGAAAGCGGCGCGGCGGTTGTCGGCGGGCGCGCCGGTCATGCCGGAACGGAACACCTTCAGCCGCTTCCCCCCGGAAAATGTCAAGTAGACGCGTACGTAGTAGGAAAGATCGTGGCGCGATCCCCTTTCTCCCTCGGGGGCGGGAAGCCGAGGGGATTCCACGACCTCGACGCCCTCCAACGCGTCGCGGGGAAGCGCTACGCGGCGGGGGAGAAAGAAATGGTACTTCAGCAGACTTATGCCGCCTTTGTCGATGACGATGAAACGGGGGCTGGAGAAGATGGCGAGCATGCTGTAGAAGAGGAGGACGATGCAGGCGATGCCCAAATAGACCCGCAAGACGCCCGCCGTTGCCAGCACCGCCATGGTCAACGCGACGTAGAAGACCACGGCGTGTACGCCTTCCCAGGCTCCGCCTCGGATCTCGAACTCCACCCTGTCTTCCGCGCCGGCCACTGCTTCCTGCATCCGACCCCCCAGTACGGTCATTATTTTACAGGCGGGCTGTCTTTCCCGCCGCGGCAACGTGCCCGCTGCCCTCGGGGACACCACAGGGATATTATACATGCCCGCTGCGACGGCACCGCGTCAGGCGCGCCGTCCTCTCATCGATGGTTATGCGCCAGTGGGGTTACTCTTCGATGATCTTGTAGACCACGTCGTGCTCGCGGGCGTGGCCCTCCACCTTGATGCCGACCACCGTCCCGGGACCGGCCTTTTCCACCGCGTCGTGCTCCACCTGCATGGAATCCACCCGCTGTTTCCAGTCCGAGGTGTGACCCCGCACGTGGATGGTGTCCCCCACCTTGAGCTCGTCTTCCAGCTCGATGGCGGCAACCCCGATCTTGCCGAAATAGTGGGTGACCCTGCCGACCTGCTTTTCCATATTTCACCACCTCTCGTCCAAGGACGCGCTTCCGGGGCGCTGCGAAAGATGTGCCTCTTATGAGCGCGCCGCGGCTTCCCCGCCTCCCCGGTCCGGGCTCTCTCCGCTCCCTGCCTTCCCCGCTTGAGGCCCCGCCGCGTACGGGGCGCTTCCCCACCCACAAAGCAACCGGCCGCGATCCCCTGTATGCCTTTCGTCCATATCCATACCCCGATCGCCCGCGTGTTAAACTGCTCGCACCTGCGGGATCGATCTGACCTTACGGTGAGAACAAAAACGGCGGGAAAAGGCGAAAAGATATTATAATGATGGCGGAGCGGGCGAGGAGGTATCATGCCGAAAAATGACGACACCAGGGAGGCCATCCTGCGCAGGCTGCACCGCGTGGAGGGCCAGGTGCGTGGGATAATCCGCATGGTGGAGGAGGGCAAGGACTGCGAGGAGGTGCTCACCCAGGTGGCGGCGGCGCGCTCGGCCATGGACCGCGTGGGCATCCACATCATCACTCACCGTATGAAGGAGTGCCTGAAGGACAACCCGCCGGAATCCCTCGAGGAGGCGGTGAGCGACGCCATCGACATCTTCCGCCGCTTCAGCTCCAGCCTCGGGCCCGTCCCCCCGGATTGACCCGTTTGCCTCGCGACGCTATTCGCCTGCAGTACTGAGCCTGGCCCGCCATTGCTTTGCCGGCATGCCCACATCCCCTTTGGTCTTCCCTCCCGCCCCCCGCGCGCGGGAGCACATTTCATGTGCGAAGCCGACACTGACTTGACACTACCTCCCGCCCCCCCGCGCGCGGAATCGGACCGGGGGTTCGAGTCCCCCGCCCCGACCATGGAGTCTGACCCCCCGCGCGCGGGAACGCGTGTAAAACGCATATGATATAGATTAGGTCCCCTATACCCATAGGGGTATAAAATATCATCACGACAAAGCGAGGAAGGTTGTTATCCCGTTTCCGGAGGTGGGCGATGAGCGGCGCGTCGGATGAGCGTGATACCAGGACGGCCGGTACGGTCGATGTGAGCGTGGCGAGCTCGGGCCGCGGGGCGGAAGGTATCCGACGGGAGGGGCCCATCGGCGCTTACGGCGAGGCAGGTGGAGGGCTCTCCGCTCCCGGAAACGGGGGAGGCACCGGCGACAGCGGGTTTGCTCCCGCGGGAACAGGCTCGCGTACGCGCGTGCGGCCGGCGGCCTTTGCCGCGCTCGCCGGCGTCCTGAAGGGAAAGGGAAACGGCGGCGGTAAGGCGTCGACCGAAGCGGCGCCGTCAAGGGGCGGTCTTCCCCGCGACGCCCTGGACGAGCTCGAGCGCCGCTTCGGCGAGCGCTTCAGCGCCGACCCCGTGGAGCGCTACATCTATTCCCGCGACATGGGAGAATTTCCCACCCTGGTGGGCAGGCTGGTGGGCGGCGTTGCCAGGGCAGTGGTCCAGGCCGAGAGCGAAGAGGAGCTGGCGTGGCTATGCGGGTTCTCCTCGCGGCACGGCATCCCCCTCACCCCCCGCGCCGCCGCCACCAGCGGTTACGGGGGCGCCATCCCCGTGAACGGCGGGGTGGTGGTGGACCTCACGCGTATGAACCATGTCCTGGCCATCGACGAGGAGGAGCCCTCGGTGCTGGTGGAGCCCGGCGTGGTATGGTGGGACCTGGAAAGGCGGCTGCGCGGACGCGGTTTCGCGCTGCGCTCCTATCCCTCCAGCGCTCCATCCTCCACGGTGGGGGGATGGGTGGCCGAGGGCGGTTCCGGCATCGGCGCCTACCGTTACGGGGGCATCGCGGACAGCGTGCGTGAGCTGCGCGTGGTGAGCCATGCCGGCGCGCGCGCGGTGAACGACCCCCACGAGCTCTCCCTCTACGTGGGCTCCGAGGGCATCCTGGGGTTCATCTCCGCGGTGAGGGTCGCGGTGCGCCGTGCGGTTTCCGACGAGCCCCATCTCTTTTCCTTCCCCTCCCCCGAGGCCGCGCAGCGTTTCGTCGCCTCCCTCGCGGGAACAGAGCTCCCCGTGTACCACCTCCAGTTGATCACCCCCCGGCTCGCCTCCCTCAAGAACAGCGTGTCCGATACCCCCTACCTCCCGGAGGACTCGTACCTGGCGTTGGCGGTGCTGGAGAAAGAGGAGAAAAAGGGAAAAGAGGGCAAAGAGGACGGGGACGGAAAAGACAAAAACCCGCCCCACGGCGAGGAGCTCGCGCGCCTGGCCGCCTCCGCGGGAGGCGTGCGGGTGGAGGAGCACGCGGCGGAGCGCGAGTGGGAGGAGAGGCTCTATCCCATGCGCATCAAGAAGGCCGGCCCGTCCCTGGTTCCCGCCGAGGCCAGGGTCCCCACCTCCAGGGCGGGCGCTCTCCTGGCCGAGGTGGCCAGGCGCCTCCCGGAGCTGGCCCTGGAGGTGGTGGTGGGAGGGGACGGCATGTCCGTGTTCCTGGGCTTCATCCCCTGCGACTCGCGCGCGGCGGATTTCACCACCGATTACACCGCCTCCCTGGAGTTCCTACGCCTCGCGGAAAAGCACGGCGGCGCCCCCTACGGCACCGGCCTCTATTTCGTGGGCAAGGCGGGAAAGAGCATGGGGATGGCCAGGCGGCGCAGGCTGCGGGAAGCCAAGGGGGAGGTCGACCCCGCATGCCTCCTCAACCCCGGCAAGCTCGTGGACACCTGCGCCGACTCCCCCCGCCTGCGCGCCCTGCGCGCCATGATGGCCGCGGCGGAGCTCACCCTTCCCCTGGCCGCCCCCGCCCGCGGGCTGGTCCCCCACGTGCGCCTCATGCGCCGCCGCCTGCCCGAGAAGGTGGAGGAGGCCGCCTTCACCTGCGCCCAGTGCGGCTACTGCAAGGAGGGCTGCACCCTCTACGCGGGGCGGGGATGGGAGAGCGCCTCCCCGCGGGGCAAGATGCAGTACCTGCGCGGCTACGCGCGCGGCGAGGTGCCGCTGACCGAGGAGATGGCGGACACCTTCCTCCTCTGCACCACCTGCAAGAAGTGCGATCTCGCCTGCCAGACCGACCTGCCCATCGAGTCGGTGTGGGAGGAGATGCGGGGCGAGCTCATCGCCGAGGGCAAGTTCAACACCTTTCCGCCCTTCGAGATGATGGGCGCCTCCTACGACCTGGAGAACAACATCTGGGCCGGCTTCGCGCAGGATCGCGACGCCTGGCTGCCCGAGGACATCAAGCCTGCCGCGAGCGGGCCCGTCCTCTACTGGGCGGGGTGCACCGCCTCCTACGTGGAGCAGGACATCGCCCGCGGCGCGGCGCGCATCCTGAAGGAGGGGGGTATAGACTTCGCCTACCTGGGCAAGGACGAGACTTGCTGCGGCGTCCCCTTCCTCATGAGCGGCAAGTGGGACGTCTTCGAGAAAGCGGTGCGCAAGAACATCCGCAACATCAGGGAGCGGGGCGTGAAGACCATCTACACCTCATGCCCGGGGTGCTGGGTCACCCTGGCCCACCACTACCGGGAGTGGGCGGAGAAGCTGGGTCTGGAGTGGGACGTGGAGGTGAAGCACATCACCGAGGTCGCGGCGGAGCTGGTGAGGGACGGCAAGCTCAACTTCAAGCGGGAGATCCCCATGAAGGTCACCTGGCACGACCCCTGCCACATCGGGCGCCACGGCGGCATCTACGAGGAGCCTCGCGAGGTGCTCGAGGCCATCCCCGGCCTGGAGCTCACGGAGATGGAGCACAACCGCGAGGACGGCCTGTGCTGCGGGAGCGTGCTCACCCTGATCGGGGAGACCCGCCCCACCTCGGGGCGCATCGCCCACGCGCGCCTGGAGGAGGCGCGCGCCAGCGGTGCCGAGGCCGTCGTCACTACCTGCCCCTGCTGCGAGTTCCAGCTCAGGGTGTGGAACGCCGCCGAGGGTAACGGCATGAAGGTCCTGGACTTCGCGGCGGTGGTCGCCGAGGCCCTGGGCGAGGAGCTGGAGGACCCCGACCCCCGGGTGCAGGACTCCTGGGCGGTCTTCGACGTCATGATCCAGCTCATGACCCCCCAGGGCATGGCCGACTTCATGTGGGAATTCCTGGATTCCATCTCTCCCCTACTGGTCAGGGCCATGCGCCTGGGTCGGAAGCTGCCGGGTCCGCTGAAGAGGGCGATGTTCGCGGCGGCCGACCGCGCCATGCCCCCGCTGATGCCGAGGATGCTCCCGGTGATGATGCCCTGGATGTTGCCGCGCATGATGCCCCTCATGGAGGCGAAGATGCCCACCATGACCGAATCCATGCGCGAGCTCATGCCGGACATCCTGCCGCGGGTCATGGAGAGGATCATGCCCTACATGATGCCCCGCATCCTGAGATGCATGATGGGATGAGGGCGAAAGGGCATCATCTGGCCGTCTGCATGTACACCTGGCCGAAGACGGCGGAGTTGACCGATTCCTTGGTGGACCAGTAGCCCGGCGCCGTCCCCTCGCCGTTGGGCCGCTCGGAGCCCGTGCGGAAGGCCTGGGCGGCAAGCTCCAGCAGGCGGTCCCCGCCCCCGTAGAGGCAACCGTAGGCCAGGCAGTCGGCGGACAGCAGGTGCCAGTTGCAGAGGTTCACCCTCCCGAAGCTCTCGTCGGCGACCCCGGAGTAGCTCCAGCCGTATGGAAAGCCCTGGTATCCCTCGGAGCCGGTCCGCCAGCAGTTGTCGGCTTCGTGCCTCACCAGGTCAACCAGGTATCCTGCGGCGTTCAGTCTGTCCGGCAAGCCCGCGGCGGCGAGCATGTCCAGGTAGCGCCCCAGGGAGAAGGTGAAGAGGTCGAGAGAGAAGATGGAGGTACCGCCCTCCGCCCCCGGCCGCGGCGCGGCCAGGAAGGGGTCGCCCGCCCGGCGGGAGCACCGTATTATCCATTCCGCCGTGGACAGGTACCCGGCGTCCCCGGTGGCCTCGTAGGCCTCGGTCATGATGCGCAGGCCGTTGGCGAAGGGCCGGAAGGAGTCGCTGCCATAGTCGTTATAGCATTCCGCCCACCCCTCGCCGTTCCCCCTGCCGTAGCTGTTCTCGAAGCGGTAGCGCATGTTCTCTATGACCTCGAAGGCGGACTCCCGGCTCTCCTCATACCCGGTCAGGTAGTAGTGGAGGAGCCCGCCGGAGACCGCGAAGCAGAGGTCCGGGTGCGGCGCGCCGTAGTTGCGGTGGGGGTTGGAGTCCCCCGGCTCGTCGTGGTAGGAATGGCCGAAATAACCCCCGTCCGCCCAGTGGTCGATGGCGCCCTCGTAATGCAGGATGTCCTCGTCGGCGACATGGCGGCAGGCGGGGACGGCCAGGTCCCACCAGCGGTAGTCTCCCCCGCGCAGGAACTGCAGCAGCATGCCGTAGTCGAAGTCGTACTTGAGGTTCATCTGGCCGGAGGGCGTCTCGTAATCCAGGGGGAGGTCGCCGTAGTCGCACCAGCCGTAGAAGTCGTTCCTCTCGATGCTCGCGAGCAGGGAATCGCCGGTGGGCCCTATGGAGGGGTCGAAGGCCGCGCGGTTCTGGTCCTCGTAGGCCGAGAAGCGCCCGTCCCCGCCGAAGGGGGCCATCCTCCCCAGGGCGCCGCTGTCCGCGTACCACCGGGGCGGGGCCAGGGCGAAGAGGGGGGAGCCTAGGGACGCCAGGGTCCGCGCCGCCCCGGCCTCTTCCGCGCTCCCGGGGTGGAAGTAGAGGAGTATCTCGTGGGTCTTGTGCTCACCGGGGCGGAAGTTGAAGTCCCCCACGTACTCCTCCGGAAAGAGGGAAAGGCGAAGCTCGCCCCCGACGCAGGAGACCTTCTTTGGATGGTTCTGCCAGAAATCCCGCAGCCCCACCGCCACTCCCCGGCCTTCCCCGGAGAGGTCCAGCCAGGCCCGGGCCCGTTCCCCGCTGCCTATATGCGAGCCTCCCCCGTAGGCCCTCCAGCCCCGGAAGGATACGTAGGACTGGGGGCGCGGGTGATGGCCGCGGTGGACGTCCCACCAGGAAGAGCCCGAGGAATCCTGGTAGAGGGAGAGGTCTCCCCCACGGGAGGTGAAGGCCCCGCTCCCGGCCTCCCCCGGGTCTAGGATGGCGGTGGGAGAGGAACCCACGGAGGGACGCAGGTCCAGATGGAGCCCGGAGAAGGTCACGCTCCCCGGGCACCCGATGTCCCAGCACTGCGGCTGCCCCATGGCGTCGGGCCGGGTGGGGTTGTGGTTCTCGAGGGTATAGAAGACCCGGGCGGCGGAGGAGCCGGCGAAGAAGTGGATGCGCGCGGTGTAGTCCAGGAGCCTCGCGTCCCCGGCGGCGTGGCTCCCCCGCACGGTGAGCGACAGGCGCAGGGGGCCGGGCTCATCCACCCGGATGGACGCGGGGGGCGATAGGCTGGAACGGTACTCCTTCCCTCCCGCGGAGATCGCGAAGCCGTTCTGGGACGAGGCGTACAGCACCTGTCCGACCCCCGGCAGGTCCACGCCGTGGAAGAGGTCGAAGGCGTCGCGGCGGAGTCGGAAGACGGCGGCCCCCGTATCCACGGTGATGACGGTGCCGTCGTCCTGGACGCGCACCACGGCTCGGGGCGATGACCCGTCGGGGGCGCGGCGCAGATAGAACACGGCCTCGCCGCCGGCGCTCACGGAGGCGGGGAAATCCAGCAGCACCCATTTCACGGGTCTGGAAACGTCGTCCGGACTGCCTCCCCAGCGCATGGTTACCTTTTTTTGGCAGGGGACGGGCGATCCCTGAGCGTCGAAAAGGGCCAGCTCTTGGGGAGAATAGACGCCGAAGTCGCAGGGCAGTGGCACCCCCGAGGTGACGATCTCCCCCTCCCGCGCCACCCCCGCGCGCTCCCGGACCCTCAATTCCACCCCGTCCGCACCCCCGCCGGGACAGGTGGCCCCCTCCGCCAGGTACCAGGTGGAGGCGGGGGAGGTAACCCCCACCGAGTCGTGTCCCCCCTGGCGCCCGTTCCAGTACATGGCCCGCTCGCACACCACCTCCCCGTCCCTGGCCCGCACCAGGGTGGAGACCTCGTAGGTGTGGACGTAGGCGTGCAGGGGGAAGGTCCTCCTGCTCCCGGCGGGTATCTCCAGGTCGGTGAGCTCCGGCAGCTCCGTCCTCCCCTGCTCGGTGTTGAGCACCAGGTCGACGTGCACCGGCTCCTGCCCCGGGTTCTGCACCAGCACCCAGGTCTCGAACTCCCCCGCCGTGGCCCCCTCCGCCAGGTACCAGGTGGAGGCGGGGGAGGTAACCCCCACCGAGTCGTGTCCCCCCTGGCGCCCGTTCCAGTACATGGCCCGCTCGCACACCACCTCCCCGTCCCTGGCCCGCACCAGGGTGGAGACCTCGTAGGTGTGGACGTAGGCGTGCAGGGGGAAGGTCCTCCTGCTCCCGGCGGGTATCTCCAGGTCGGTGAGCTCCGGCAGCTCCGTCCTCCCCTGCTCGGTGTTGAGCACCAGGTCGACGTGCACCGGCTCCTGCCCCGGGTTCTGCACCAGCACCCAGGTCTCGAAACCTTCGCTGGAAGCAGTTCCCACCGACCCGCCGCCGCGGGCCGTGTCTCCCAGGACCTCCACCCGGCTCTCCCCCGGTCCCCGCGAGGCCAGCACCAGGGAGAAGAGCAGCACCGCCGCCGCGGGCAGCGCGCAGATCGCCGCGAGGCGGGCCCGCCTCGAGCCCCGTCTTTTCCCCTGCGATGTAGAAAGGGCCATGATACCACCAGGCCTTTCCGGCAACCCGGCAGGCAAGCGCACCTTTCATCAGGGCGCTTTGGCCGCCTGCCGCCGGGTCGCATGAGCGCCTGCCGTCCGGGCGCCGTGCCTCCCCGGGAACGAAACGCATCCGCTTCGCGCCGCCCTTCTCTGATCTTACAACGCCTCGGACCGCCCAAGATCTACAGTCCGGATCTCCGACGATCGACGCCTCCGATCGCCGACCGCTGCCGGGCTCGCGCCAGGGTGCGGTGCTCGCGGCGTTCTTGATGGCCAAAGGCCGCCCCTCCTCCGCGCCGGGCCGCGGGGCTCATGCCCAGGAGCGCTTTGCGTGCTCATGGTCGGGAGCAGCGCCGCCTCGGCGGTACGGCGAGGACGGGAGACCGGGCGTCCAGGGCGGCGCAGGAGGGAGGCATGCGAAAACGAAACCGAAAACCGGATCAGCCTTCGTTCCCATCACGTGTTCGAATCGCGCAAATAACAGGGGCCGGGATCCGACCCCGACTCTCCAAACATATTATGGCAAGAGATCCGGGATGCGAGACCCGACCCCTTATCGCGGGCGCTTACTCCTCGCCCACCGACCTGGCGATATACTTGCGGAAGCTCTCCACCATCTCCTTGAAGGCCCTCTCCAGGCCCGCGAACTCGCCACTCTCGTGCACGGCGATCTCCACGTCCAGGTTGCCCTCCATGACCTCCTCGGCCGCCGCGGCCAGCTCGTCGATGGGCTCGGTGATGCGCCTGCGGATGAGGTGGGAGAGGACGAAAAAGGTGATGGCCACCACCACCAGTACGGCGATCACCAACGTCAGCCAAAGCAGCGCGTTGGTGCGGTTCCTCTCCTGGTAGTAGAAGGACTCTATCTCGGCCACCTTGTCGCCCATGGGCTTCACGAACAGATAGCCGACCTCGGTGCCCGAGGTGGGGCTTATGGTCTTGTTGGCGATGACCGCGTAGGGTCCCGAGAGGCCCAGGTCGGGAAAACCCTCCGCGCGATAGACGAAGCCGCCCCCGCCCTCTATCACCTCCAGGATCTCCTCCGGCACCTCCCATCCGTAGATGAGGCTTTCGTCGCTGGCCGCGATGACCAGGGGTTGGGGATTGAAGGGGGAGGGCAGCATGACTATGGACACGGACTCCAGCTCGAAGAGGCCTGACTGCACCATCTTCTTCATCTCCTGGATGATGAAGTGCTGCCCCTCGGTGAGTTTCTTGTTGAGCAGGGCGTCGATGAGTTCCTGCGGGGTGGCCTCCCCGATCTTCTCCTCGAAGACGGGGAGGAGGAGTTCCGCGATATAGGAGCTCGCCGAGAGCAGGTTCTGCATCTCCGTCTGCAAAATCCTGTCGATGCTCTTGTCGATGAGCTGGTTCTGGGAATCGCGGAAGATGAACATGGTAACCAGGCCGTAGGCGATGAACACCACGATGATCAGCGCGGTGATCATGTAGAGGATGCCGGACTTCTTCTTCTTGAAACGCTCCGTAAGGCCCTTCTCGCGCATCGGCAACACTCCTCCCGTCAAGATGGAAGCCTCCGTTATAACCCCCTCCTCGGTCCGCTGGGATATTCGGTAATCATGCGTGGATACTTGAGACGGACCCCGTCGATACCCGATAAAGCGCTCCCTGGATGGAAGGCCCACGCTTTGATCCCCGTTTCCGTCTTTTTGAGAAGACGGTAAGAGCGCCGGCACGGGAAGGTTCTGGGAGAATGTGTCTTGATCGCCCGAGTGCTGCTCGAGTCCACATGTCCATAAACGAATCGCTGCCCTCAGGCATGTGAGAAGTCGTACCCCTCCCTTCGGGAAGGGCTCTTCCGCGTCCCGCCCGTTTTGTCGAGGGCCGCGGTAATGATTTCGATATAATATGACTGCAAGGCGTCATGTCGGATCGCCATTCGGAACGGTCGGGTTATAAGGGGGGTGACGGCCGTGAGGTGCAGTGCATGCGGAGAGGAACTCAAGGAGGGCAGCAGGTATTGTGTTTACTGCGGCAGCCCGGTGGAGGAAGGCGGAGCCATAGCCGCAGGGGAAGCAACCACCGACGTTGCAGGAGAAACAGGGGCGGGGATCACCGAGGAGAAAGGCATGCCATCCGGCGAAAGTGCTCCCGCACGCGATCTTCCCGTCAGTCCCCCTCCACCCCCGGCCGCAGGCATTAGCACGCTCCCGCCTTCAGGAGAAGTCGCTTCCCGCGGTAAAGAGCCCGGGCGGAGAAAGATGCTGGTCGCCGTACTGGCGATCGGCTTCCTCCTCATCGCGGGCGCGGTCGCCGGGGTCCTGACCTGGAGGCTTACCGCAGGCGGCGGTATGGTGGCGGAGATCATAGAGGTGGGATTGGTCACCGGTAAAGGCAAGAAGGTGAACCTCGAGGACGTTCCCATCGGAGAGGACCTCACGCTTACCGTCAAGGTGAAGGCCGTATATGGCGAGAGGGGCGACGCGCAACTGTTGATCACGGTCCGGGATGAAACAGGCGAAGAACAGAGGAGATCGCGCTTCAAAGTCAGCTCCAGCGAGAAAGCGCAGGAGTTCAAGGACGAGTTCTATTTCGTCTGGTCGGAGGGGGAGAGATTCACGTTGCTGGCGGAACTCGAAGTCAGAGAGGAAGATAAGAAAGAAAGCGACGACTACGAACTCGAGTTCTACGTGGCGGAGGGCGAGATCTCGGACGAGGACGCGGAAGCGGCCCTCAAGAAGGCGGAGGGAAAGCTGAGCGAGGCGGAGGACGCGGTGATAGAGCTGGGCACCTCCACGGATATAGACGTGGAGGACCTGCTCCAGAGGCTCATCGACGCGAACGCAGCCTTGAAAGAAGCCGTTTCGCTGGGGGAGATAGACGCGGTTTACAGGGAAGCCGAAGGGATAATCGCCGAGTGCTCCAACCGAAAGGCAGCCTGGGAAGAGGAGCAAGCTCGCAAGGAAAAGGAGCAGAAACAGGCCGACGGTGGCGGGCAACAGCCGAACCGCGATGCCGAGATGGCCGCCTGTAAGGACGCCATGTTCGACTACGCATGGCGCCAGATGGTGACCACCCCGTTTTACGCGGAACCGGTGCGTATCGATGGATTTTGGATGAATGATGCGTGCACGCAGGCGGGAGGCACCATGGTGGGCATGAAGACGGCTCATACCGATCCCGAGAACGCCGGAAACACAGTCACCGTCCCCATCTCGGCCCACAAGGAGAACGGCCGCTGGGTGGCGGTCTTCGAGACCATTTGACCGTCGCCGATGTCCTGGATAGGTTCCGTCAAGCACGACGGTGCATCCAGACAGCATGGGTTGCGCCGGGCTTCATCGCCGAAGCCTGCGTTAGCCAGGAAATAACATGCCGCGGAAGGCGGCGGAGAAGAACTCATATCCGCCGTGTAGGGCGGCCCTCGATGTCTTCCTGCCTGAGCCGGTCTGGTCGGGCGGCGCGTTTCGGTGTACATATCAGAGCATTAGTGTATTGACACGGTTCACGGATTGAGTTATAAATCTCTCAGGCTGTTTGGCGAGTGAGCACTCACTCTCATGGTTGCGTAGTGCGGTTCGTGGGCTGGAGCATACCCGGCGGTGATGTCATGGGCAAAGGAGCGGCGATGGATGCCGGTAGGCCCTCCAGGGGCAACCGCGTCAACGAGATCATCCTCTCCGCCATAGAGACCTTCTCGCGCACCAACTACGAGAAGGCCACCACGGCACTGCTGGCCAGGGAAGCGGGGGTGGCGGAGGGAACCCTCTACAAGTATTTCCCAAGCAAGAAAGAGCTCTTCCTCGCCTGCTGCCGCTATGTAGAGGACCTGCTCATAGCGCGCTACGAGGCCATCTACCGCGAGTGCGGCGACAGCCCACTCAAGTACCTGAAACGGGTATCGAAGAGCTACGTGGAGTTCGTGCGCGACAACCCCAGCATGCGCAAGTTCCTCGCCTTCGTGCTCAACAACTCCTTCGACGAGGACTTCCGGCGCGAGCTGACCGATTTCATGGACCTCAACATCCGGGCTACGGAGCTCATGCTGCGCAGGGGCCAGGAGAGGGGCGAGATCAGGGGCGACCTGGACCCTCACGTGGTGGCCTGGTTCTACGTGGGGGCCTACTTCACCATCATCCTCATGGTGGAGATGGAGGCCGAGGTATTCAAGGACCCCGACCTTGCGGACAGGTATCTGGACATCCTAGACCTGGGAGGTGCTTCCAGGGAGGGGAGGCGGGAAACCGAGGCGTCCGGGGACCGCGAGGGCGGGCTGTTCGCGTCGCTCAAGGACGGCGGCGAGACGGGGCAAAGAGATGACCGCTGAGGAAGCGGGCAGCGCCTGTCCGGATGACCGCCTGCATGGGGGAGGACGTGGACGGGCGTCCCGGTGAGCGTGAGAGAGCAGCCGGGAAGGGACGCCGGGAAGACGGGGTGGCGAGGCGGGAAGAGGGAGAAACGAGGACGGGAGGAGCAAGAGATGCCCGAGGGAGAAGAAGGAACGAGGAGGTAAGGGTTACGCCATGAACGCCGAGGAGAGGAACATGTACCTGCGCTGGCTGTGGGTGGGCTGGCGAATGCTGCGCTCCGTGGCCATGTTCATCGCCGACGAGCGCAGGCGGGGGACGCTCAAGGAGAACCTCAGCAGCATCATAAAGGCTCGGTCGCTCTCCCTGGCGCGGGACATGTCTCACGCCGAGCTCCTGGAGGAGAAGGCGGCGAAGCTGCGCGACCGCCCCTTTCTCTACTTCAAGGACCAGGTGTTTAGCTACCGAGACATGGACCTCAACGCCAACCGCGTGGCCAATTTCCTGCGCGGACTGGGCGGGAGGCCGGGCAAGGGGCTGGCCATCATGATGAAGAATTCCCCGCGCTGGCTGGACGTCTTCTTCGGGCTGGAGAAACTGGGTATGTACGCGGTGCCGGTGAACGTGGCCCTGCGCGCCGACCAGCTCGCGCACGTGCTGGACAACTCCGATGCCTCCTACCTGGTCATCGACCACGACCTCCTGCCCTGGTACCTGGCGGTGGCGGAGAGGACGCCCAAGATCGAGAAGGTGGTGGTGAACGCCGAGGGAGCCCCGCCCGATTTCGAACTCCCCGCCGACATGGAAGACCTTTCCAGGTCATACGGGCCGGGGTCGGACCCCTCAACCCCGCCCGAGCGCTACAACCCCGATGACCTCTGCGTGATCATGTACACCTCGGGCACCACCGGGCTCCCCAAGGGGGTGGTCTACCGCTACAATTCCACCAACGTCAAGGCCATCTCCTTCATGGGGCACATGCTCACCGGCAGGAGGGACGTGGCCTATACCTGCTACCCCCTCTTCCACGCCAACGCCCTCTTCCTCACCGTCACCCCCGCCCTGCACTGCGAGGGCGCGGTGGCCCTGGGCGAGCGGTTCAGCGCCAGCCGCTTCTGGGACGAGGTGCGGCGCTATGGCGCCACCACCTTCAACGGCCTGGGGGCGGTGATGCCCATCCTCATGAAGCAGCCCGAGCGCCCGGATGACTCCGACAACAGGGTGCGCTTCGTGCTCTCCGCGGGCTGCCCCGCGGACATGTGGCGCGACTTCGAACGCCGCTTCGGGGTGCGCATCTTCGAGGGCTACGGGGCGGTGGACGGAGGGGGCGTGGTGCTGGTGAACTTCGGCACCGCTCCCGTGGGGTCTATGGGGAAGCCCCTGGGGGCGAAGTGCCGGGTCATCGACCCCGAGGGGAACGACGTGCCTCCGCACACCCCGGGCGAGCTCATCGCCTACGTGGGGCAACGCCCGGGCTCCGTGGAGTACTACAAGAACCCCGTGGCCACCAGCGACAAGATGCGCGACGGCTGGCTCTATACCGGGGACCTGGTCTACAAAGACGAGAAGGGCTACATCTACTTCGTGGGGCGCAACACCGAGTCCATGCGCGTCAAAGGCGAGAACGTCTCCGCCTACGAGGTGGAGCAGGCGGTGCTCAAGCACCCGGACATCCTGGAGTGCGCCGTGTACGCCGTCCCCTCCGAGCTGGCCGAGGACGAGATCATGGTCACCTTGGTGCCGGTGGAGGGGAAGACGGTGGACCCCGCCGCCCTGCCGGCATTCCTGTCGGAGCACCTGGCGAAGTTCGCCATCCCCAGGTATTACCGCGTAGTGCCCGAGCTCCCCAAGACGGAGACGCACCGCGTGATCAAGAAGAAGCTGGAGGAACTCGGGGTCACCGAGGACACTTACGACCGGGAAAAGGGGCGGGCCGGCGCCTGAGCCCGGCGGGCGGAACGCAGAGGCGGAGAGGTTAAGGTGGTAGATAATGGGTGACAATGTCTACATCCTCGGGTCGGGCATGATCCGGTTCAACCGCTATCCGGAGAAGACCATCAAGATGATGACCGCGGAGGCGGTGCGGGCGCTGTTCGAGGACGTGGCGGTGGATGCGAAGGACATCGAGGCGGCGTGGTTCTCGAACTCCGGCTGGGGCATGTCCCAGGGGCAGCACTGCATCCGTGGCCAGGTGGCGCTCTCGCCCTTGGGCATCCAGGGCATCCCCATCACCAACGTGGAGAACGCCTGTGCCGGGGCTTCCACCGCCCTGCACGCCGCCTGGACGGCGGTGAGGGCGGGGCTCTACGACCTGGTGCTGGCGGTGGGGGCGGAGAAGGTCTATTTCCCCGAGGACCGCAAGAAGATGATCGAGGGTTTCGCCTCGGGCGCGGACGTGGAGTTCGTGCAGGGGATCATCGCCGCCTTCCAGGCCGACGCCGCCAGGAAGGCCGCGGAGGCGGGGGCGGAGGGCACGGACAAGAAGAAGGACAAGGGGCATTCCGCCTTCATGGACATCTACGCCATGGGGGCGCGCATGCACATGAAGGCCTACGGCACCACACAGCGCCAGCTGGCAGTGATCGCCGCCAAGAACCACCACAACGGCTCCCTTAACCCCATGGCCCAGTACCAGATGGACATGACCGTGGAGGAGGTGCTCGAGGACTACCTTGTCGCCTACCCCCTGACGCGCGCCATGTGCGCGCCCATCGGCGACGGGGCGGCGGCGGCCCTCATCTGCTCCGAGCGCGCCCTCAAGCGCTACCCCGACACGAAGCCGGTGCGCATCCGCGCCTCGGTGCTGGTCTCGGGGTCCCTGCCGGACAGCGGGCTGGAGGGCATCGGAAAACGCGCGAGCCGGCGGGCTTACGAGGCGGCGGGCCTGGGACCCGAGGACATCGACGTGGCCGAGGTGCACGACGCCACCGCCTTCGGCGAGCTGCTGCAGTACGAGGAGATGGGGTTCTGCCCCGAGGGCGAGGGCGGCCCCTTCGCGGAGTCCGGGGCCACCTCCCTGGGAGGGAAGCTGCCCGTCAACACCAGCGGCGGCCTGGAGTGCCGGGGGCACCCCATCGGCGCATCCGGGCTGGCGCAGATATACGAGCTGGTCTTGCAGCTGAGGGGGGCGGCGGGGCCACGCCAGGTGGAGGGGGCGCGCATCGCCCTGGCCGAGAACGGCGGCGGCTTCATCGGCATGGGCGAGGCCGCCATGTGCGTGCACATCCTGGAACGCATCTAGACAAACGTGACGGAAGTCTGCATCGCGGAAGCGACCTTGCCGTAGGGGCAGCAATGTCCCGGCGCCCGGGCGGAGATGGAGCGAGCCCGTGGTGAGCGCAGCGAGTTTTGTGCTCGGCACGCTGACGGCGAGATAGTGTAGGTACGCGGGAGAAGGGGGTAGATGGCATGAAGGCTGAGGTGAGCGAAGAGCTCAGGATGCTCGACGGCATGGCCAGGGACTTCGCGGCCAGGGAGCTGGCGGAGGAGAGAGAGGAACACGACCGCTATCCCTACGCGCCCCTCTACGAGGACGTGCTGGCCAAGTCCCTGGAGGTGGGATTCTTTTCCATCATGCTGCCGGAGGAGGCGGGGGGTCTGGCGGAGCCGGTGACCGCCCTATGCCTGGTGCTGGACGAGATCTGCCGCGTCGACGCCAGTCTCGGAGGCGCGGTCTTCACCCAGGCCCTGTCACAGGAAGTCCTGCGGCAGGCCGGGGCATCGGACCTTTTGGCGCGGGACGCGGAGGGGGACGGGGACCTCTCGCACGCCCTCATCGCCTTCCCCTCCTACGACAACCCCTCGGAGGTGGGGAATAGCGCCCGGGCATCCCGCGCGGGAGAGGGATACGAGCTGTCAGGGAAGGTTGAATACGTGTCCCTGGGAGGCCTCGCCGCGCGCGCCCTTCTGCCGGCCCGCATGGAGGGCATGGAAGGATATTCCTATTTCATCGTGGACACCGGCGGCGAGGGCGTCTCCGCCTCCGAGCCCGTGCTCAGCCTGGGCATGCACGCCTGCCCCGCCGTGGACCTGTCCCTCACCGGCGCTTCCGCGCGGCTGGTCGGGGAGGAGGGGAAGGGAGGGGAGTATTTCGAGGCGGCGGCCGACCGCCTGAGCGTGGCCGCGGCGGCGGTGTGCGCGGGGATCATGAAGGGCTCCTTCGCCGACGCACTGGAATACTGCCGGCAGCGCGAGCAGGGGGGCAGGACCATCGTGGGCTGGTCCGAGGTGAGGATGATCCTCTCTTCCATGGCGGTGGCGTGCAGGACGGCGGACATGCTGGTGGAGTGCGCCGCCCGCGCCGTTGACCGCGGCGAGCCCGGATGGGAGCTGGCCTCGCGCGCAGCCGCCCTGCAGGTGCAGTCCCTGGCCCCGGAGGTGACCTCCAACGGCATCCAGCTCCTGGGAGGATACGGCTACATGAAGGATTACGGGCAGGAGAAGCGCTTCCGGGACGCCAAACAGGCGCAGTCGTTGCTGGGCATCACTCCCCTGCGGCGGCTGGAATACATCCGGCGCGTCATCGACGGGGAAGCGGCCTGGTAAGGAGAAGGGGGTAGAGCGATGTTCGAGGGAAGCAGGGCTTCGACGCTGTTGGAGCGGGATCCCCGCCTCGAGGACGTGATGTGCAGCCTGGACAGCGTGGGCAGGATGCCCGCCGGTATATCCGGGGAGATAAGGGAGGCGGTGGCCTTGGCCCGCCGTTTCAATGATACCGTGGCTAGGCCGTATGCCTTGGAGCTGGACCGGAAGATGACGGAGGACCCCGCCTACATCCCCTGGGACCTGGTGAAGGAGATCAACCGCTGGGGTTTCTACACCGCATGGATCCCCAAGATCTTCGGCGGCAAGGGATGGAACCTGGGTTCCATCACCCCGGTGGTGGAGGAGCTGTGCTCGGTATGCGCTGGCATCGGGAACCTCATCGGGGTGCAATACTTCGGCATCTCCATCCTTTTCGCGGGTTGGAACATGCGCATCATCGACAGGGTATGCCGCGAGGTGGTGGAGGGGGAGCGCACCGGAGAGCCCTGCCTGGTGGCGGGACTGGTCACTGAGCCGGGTGCGGGCACCGACGCTGAGGAGGTGGAACTCCTTTCCAGGGCCAAAGTCAGGTGTCATGCCCGCAGGGTGGAGGGTGGTTACGTTGTCAACGGCACCAAGGTCTTCATCTCCAACGGCCACGTGTCCACCTGGCACATGCTCATCGCCTACGAGGACCTGGAGCGGCCGGACGAGACCATGATCCTTTTCGCGGTGAGGAACGGCACCAGGGGCTTCTCCTTCGGCAGGATGGAGAAGAAGATGGGCCAGAAGGGGTGCCCCGCCAGCGAGATGATCTTCGAGGACTGTTTTATACCCGACGAGGACGTGTGCATAAGCGCCGCCCAGATGAAGGACATGAAGCGCAGCCCCAGGGGCACGGGCATGCAGCTCATCGATTTCGTGGTCTCCCTGACCCGCCCCGGGGTGGGGGCCATGGGGGCGGGAGTTGCCCGCGGCGCCTACGAGACGGCGTTGCGTTTCGCCCGCGAGACGGTGGTGGACGGCAGGCCCCTGGTCAATCACGAGTGGGCGCAGTGCCTGCTGGCGGAGATGTACGCCAACGCCGCCCTGGCGCGCCTCTCCTACATGGAGTGCAACCACATAAACGGGCTCTACGGTATGGCCTCTCTCCTCAACATCAAGCCTCTGTATTACTACATGCGGGCCGTGCCCACGGCGGTGTTGGACCGCGTGATGCCCGCGTTGAACGGCCTCGACGCAACTACCAGGATCTTCCGCAAAATAGTCATGGACGGACAGACGGACGAGGAGGCGCGCCGAGCCTCGGGGTGGGCCTCCCTCTCCAAATTCGCCGCCACCGATCTGGGGATCAAGAACTGCCAGCTGGCGGTGGAGTTCATGGGGCGGGCGGGGATAAGGCACGACGGTTGGGCGGAGAAGTTCCTGCGCGACTCCAAGCTGCTGCAGATCTACGAGGGGACCAACCAGCTCAACCGCCTCAACCTCTTCAAGTGCCTCATCGCCCCCTCCGTGCCCGAGGCGCGGGCGTTCGAGGATTGAAGGGGCTGGAGAGGGCTGGGCTTCGATATCGAGGGCTCGGCGCGGTGCGGCGGCGGAGAGCGGCATGCGCACGGAACGGCCGGTTTCCGATGAGAAGGAGAGGGTTTTCCTGTAGCCGGCAACCGGACGGACGGTGGACGGAAGGAGGAAAGGACAACGGAGACCCTCATGATGAAAAGCAAGTCGCTTGATATGGAAGGCACAGCCGGATGAAGACGATGAAAGGAAAGGGGGCAGGATGGTGGATACCCTGGACATGCAGATGGAGACCGGAAAGGAGAGCGAAGCGGCGGCTGAACCGCGAAAGCTGGGGGAGATGTACACCTGGCACGAGGGAATGCCCTGGAACCCCGTGGAGCGGGTCATCCTGGAGCGGCGCAGCGTGCGCAAGTACAAGGACAAACAGGTCCCGGAGAAGTTGGTGCGGCGTATCCTGGAGGCGGGCCGCTTCGCCCCCACCGCCGGGAACTCGCAACCGTGGCGCTTCGTGGTGGTCCGCGACCGCGAGATGATCGAGGAGATGGAGAAGTACGTACGCTTGCGCTGCCGCGTGCTCAAGTTCCTCCTCAACTGGCAGGAAAGCCCTCTGGGAAGGCTGGCGTGGCTCAATTCCCAGATAGGGGCGCGCCTGCTCCCCAATCTCATGCACCCCATACCTTTCGGTGCCATCAGCCTCATCGCCGACGGCAAGCTCATGCTCTTCCACGGCGCTCCCACGGTGATCCTCATCCTCATGGACAAGAGGGGAGCGGCCAAGCCCCAGGTGGACGTGGGCATCTGCGGGCAGAACATGGTGCTCGCCGCCCACAGCCTAGGGCTGGGTACCTGCTGGGTGGGCTTCGTAGAGGTGTTCAAGTTCGGAACCAGGTGGAAGAAGAAGCTGGGTATCGAGTGGCCATATGCGCTCGTGGAGGGCATCGCCCTGGGATACCCGGTGGGAAAGCCCGACGGCATGATCGAGCGAGAGCTGCAGGAGATCGACTGGTGGGAGGACGGCCGCAAGCGAATCGTCTTCTAAGGAAAGCGAGGGGTGGAGAATGGCTTTTCTCAGCTTGAAGGAAAGGATGACCATACCGACCTACGACGATCCCGCGCGGTGCACCTCGGGGAGGGTGATCATCGACCACGAGAAGTGCAACGGCTGCGGCAACTGCGCCCTGATATGCCCGGGAGCGAGCCTTTATGTCGCGGGGGTAGGAAAGGACCGCAAGGCCTACATGATCGAAAAGCCGGTGCCCGACTGCCTGTCCTGCAACGACTGCATGGCCATCTGCAAGCGCGGCGCCATCAAGGTCAGCGTGACCTATGACTTCGGGGGGTTCTACAAGGTGCTGCACCGGGGAGAGCTGTGCCCGCCGCGCAACTTCTAGGTAGGGAGCCCGGGTCTACGAATGCCGGATCTCCGGCAATGATTTGGCGCAGAGAGGGGGCCAGGAAGAGGAGCAAGGTTCCCGACAGCGGTTTCTCGACAAGGCGCTGACGGGATGCGGAGCACGGTACATGGGCGGCGGAGGGGCGTAAATCGGGGGTCAGACATTGCCGGTGAAAAAACAACCATATGTCTTGGGATTGCGGGGCATGGCATCTGAACGACGGAGGCGTCCGCTTCCTCGGCCTTTCTTCTTCGCGGGCTCCCCACAAGCCGGGGCAGATATCCCAGGCAGCCGTGGGTCGAAGATCGAAGATGTGACCCCATTCTGTTCAGATCTTGGGCTGCATGTCGGGGCGGTGCCGGTTGGCCAGCCACCAGCGGTAGAGGACCGGGTAATAATCCCGGATGCGCGGGCAGGAGATGCCCGTGCCCTCGAGCATCTCCAGGGTGTTGCTGGCGTCGAAGAGCCCCACGTGGTTCACGTAGGTCATGGAGTCGGGAGGGATCTTCACCAGCGCGAAGATGAAGCCGAGCCGAGTGGCCAGAAAATCCACCACGCGGGTGGGGATGGTCACCTTCGGCTTTCTCCCCACGGTGAGCTCGTAGATTGCCTCGAACATCTCGCGCGTGGTGGGAGGGTCCGGATCCACGACATGGAAACACCTGCCAATGGAGGCGGGATTGCGCGTGATGGCGGTCACCGCGTCGGCGATGTAGTCCACGGGCACGAAGTTGGGGCGCACCTTGCCCTCGCCAAGATACACTGGGGGGATCCTGAGCTTGCCGAGCATGCGCAGCACCCCGAAGGTGAGGTAGATGTTGTCGAACTTGTCCGTCTCCCCCGTCTTGGAGTCCCCCAACACCCCGGCGGGGCGTATGATGATGGCCGGGAGCCCTTCCTCCATGGCGCGGCGCACCTCCACCTCGCCCCAGAACTTGGTGGCGAAATAGTTGTTGATGAGCTCCTGTCCCGCCTCCAGCTCGTCCTCGTAGATGATGCCCTCGCGCTCGGCATGCACCACCACCGAGCTGAAGTGCACGAGGTGGGAGAGGTTGGGACAGGCCTTGCAGAACCTCACGATATGGCGCACTCCCCAGTAGTTGACCCTGCGGGCCAGCCCCTCGGGGACGAAGAGGTCGAAGGCCCCCGCCAGGTGCCACACCTCGGTGGTGCGCGCGGCCAGTGCTTCGTAGGTATCGTCAGCCAACCCGAGGCGCGGATCGGTGACGTCGCCGACCACGGTGGTCAAGCTGCCGGGCGCCGCCTTGCCCTCCGCCTCCAGGGCGGCGATGTCCTCCCTCGCCCGGGCGAGGAACTTCTCCTGCACCAGGAAGGTGAACTCGGCCGAGGGGTCGTCGGCGAGGATGCTGCGCACCTGCCAGCGACCGATGAATCCGGGATAGCCGGTGAAGAATATCTTCCTCCCACCCATGCTGCACACGCTCCTTCGGAATCCGTGGACCAGGCGGTCACCCATCGCGTTCGGGCCAGCGTTTCAAGCAAGCCATATTATTATAATCCCTTGACGGCCAAATGCGGACACCGCGGGATGCCGCGGTGTGCACCCCCCGGGGGCGCCCGCGATGAAGAGCCGTCCGTTAAAGAAGGAGGTCGCGGGATGAAGAGGAGTCCGGTATCGAAAGCGAGGGGCGAGGAATGGTTCGCCGGCAAGGTCGCCCTGGTGACCGGGGGCGCCTCCGGCTTGGGACGCGGCATCGCCCTGGCCCTGGCTCGCGCCGGCTGCGACCTGGTGCTGGTGGACATCAACGAGGAAGGTATGCGCGAGACGGCCTCGTTGATCGAGGGCGTTGGGAGGAGTTGCCTCATAAAAAAGGCGGACGTCTCCTCCCGCACGCAGATGGAGAGGCTGGCAGAGGAGGTCATCGCGGAGTGCGGCCGCGTTGACGTGCTGGTGAACAACGCCGGGGTGGGAGTGGGAGGGGAGCTTGCGAACATACCTCTGGACGATATCGAGTGGATCACCGGCATCAACCTAATGGGCGGTATCTACGGCACCCGCCTCTTCCTGCCCGGGATGATCGCGCGCGGGGAGGGTCACGTGGTCAACGTGGGCTCGCTCTCCAGCCTGGTGGTGCTCCCCTTCCATATCGCATATACCACCACCAAGTTCGGACTGGCGGGCTTTTCCGAGGCATTGTGGGCGGAGTGCCGTCGCCACGGCATCGGGGTGACCCTGGTATGCCCCGGGGCGGTGAGCACCAACATCGCGGCGGGGACGCGGGCCCACCCGGGCTGTGAGCGCCAGCGGGAGTTGACTGAGAGGTTCGAGCGCATGCTCGCGGAGAAGGGCATGGATCCGGGAGAGGCGGGGAGAAAGGTGGTCGAGGCGGTGGCCGCCGACCGCTTCCTGCTCATCCTCGGTCGCGAGGCTTACCTCCTCTATTACCTGCGCCGCCTCTTACCCGGGCTCATGCGCCGCGCGGTCGCGTCTCTCACCGCCCACGCTTCAAGTGAATGAATGGGGCCTCATCTTCGATCTTCGATCCGGGTGACCTGTTGCAAAGGAGCGTGAGCATGGCGTTTAGATATCTGAAGACGAGACATGTCGGGTACACCCTGTGGGTGGAGATGGTCAACCCACACGTCAACTTCCTCACCGTGGACATCCTGGAGGAGCTGTGGGACGTGGTGAAGGCGGTGGAGAAGGACGACTCGGTGCGGGTGCTGGTGCTCACCGGCGGCATCGAAGACACCTTCGTCATGCATTTCTCCATCCCCGAGCTGGCCCGCATCTGCGAGGAGAACAAGAGATCACCCATAGCCGGGATGGCCCGCTTTTCCCCGGGTAGGGCGGCGCTGGACGCCTTCCTCACCCTCAACAATGTCCTTATGGACCGCTTCCCCTTCCTGGAGGAGGCCAACCTCCGGTTCGCCAGGGCGCTCAAGGGGCGCATGTTCACCCTCATCCTCTGGCTGCAGATGACGCGCCTCTACCGCGCCGTCGAGCGCCTGAACAAGGTGACGGTGGCGGCCATCAACGGCTACTGCAACGGCGGGGGCACGGAGTTCGCCGCCTGCTTCGATTTCCGCTTCATGGTCGGCGACCAGGGCTTCACCATCGGCCAGCCCGAGGTGCTTATAGGCATCATCCCCGGCGGCGGCGGCTCCCAGAGGTGGCCACGCCTCATCGGTAAGGCGAGGGCACTGGAGTGGATGCTCAAGGGCAGCCAGCTCGAGCCGGAGGAGGCCAGGGAGATGGGCGTCCTCACCGGCGTCTTCCCCAAAGCGGAGTTCGAGGCCCGGGTGCAGGAGTTCTGCGACCTCATGGCCAGGCGGCCTCCCGTGGCGGTGCACGCGGTGAAGAGGGCCGTACACGACGGCGCGGACACCTTCCTCTCCCGCGGCATCATCATAGAGATGCTGCAGAGCCTGCGTGTCTTCGACACCCGCGACGCGGAGAGGGCCATGGGGGATTACGCGCGCCTGCTCTCGGAGAGGGTGGACGTGCCGGCGGAGCGACGCATGGACGAGAGGGAGCTCCTGGAGCTCATGTACGAGGAACGCTTCACGGCGGGGTTCGAGGGAAGATAGGAGGAAGGGATGAAAAGGCTGGACGGCAAGAGGGTGGTGATCACCGGGGCGGCATCGGGGCTGGGCCGCGCCATGGCGGTGGCGCTGGGGCGGAGGGGCTGCCGCGTGGGAGTGGTGGACATCGACCTGGAGGGGGCCGAGGAGACCCTGAGGAAGGTCAACGAAGCCGGGGGCAGCGGCGAGGTCTACGAGCTGGACGTGCGGGTGGCCGTGGACTGGGGGGCCATGGCCGAGCACTTCTTCTCATCATGGGGAGGCGTGGACCTGTTGGTGAACAACGCGGGCGTGGCCTGCACGGGTTACGTTGGCGACATACCCCTGGAGGACTGGGAGTGGATCTTCTCCGTCAACTTCTGGGGGATGCTCTACGGCTGCCATTTCTTCCTGCCGCGCATGAAGAGGCAGGGCCACGGCCACATCCTCAACGTGGCCTCCGCGGCGGGTATCTTCAACCTCCTGGAGATGTCGCCCTACAACGCCACCAAGGCGGCGGTCATCTCCCTCACCGAGACCCTCAAGGGAGAGCTGTCTCCGGAGGGCATCGGGGTGACCGTGCTCTGCCCCATGTTCTTCAACACCAACCTCCTCAGCACCATGCGCTACACCGACGAGTTCGAGCCGGAGTTCGCCCGCACCACCTTCGAGCACGCGCGCATGACCGCGGACGAGGTGGCGGAGGCGGCCATCAGGGCGGTGGAGAGAGGAAAGCTGTACTGCATCCCCCAGCTCTCGGGCAGGTTGTACTGGCTTTTGAAGCGCCTCAATCCGAGCGTTTTCCAGGGAGCCGTGGCCTTCGGCAACCGCTACCCGCGGGGCAAGAAGCTATTCATGTGGATGGCCCGCAAAGGCCTCCTCCAGTAATGGGGTCAGCCCCGGACATGGGACATCTTGCTCTATTAGCCGACATACCCGACCCTCCGGTGGCGAGGTATCGCCTCCCCGGCATCGCAGACGCATATGGCCGGACGCCGGCGGGGCGTGAGGACGCGAGGGCTGAAAAATGAGGTTCGGGTTGAACGCCCGGGACCTTGAGGAGCTGAAGCCCGCGGACGACAAGTGACCACTCCAACCGTTCTTTGAAGAAAATCTTGTTGCTGGTCGCGGTGTTTGAATCCCGCGAATGACTACTTGATCATTCCAACCGCTTTCAGTGAATATGCTGTGGTAATAAATGGTATTCGGAACCCACGGATGCACGCGCGACCCATCCGAGTGCAGGTTCGGATCCTGGCGAATATAGGGAAACCCGGTATACGAACAGATGCCTGTATCGAGAAGATGACGGCTCAGATGCGTGCCCCCCGAGGTTCACCGCACGCTCCTGGCGACGGTTGATAAAGTAAAGCGAAGGGGGCGGGCCGATGCCCGCCCCCGACTCACTTCCCGGTCTTGACGGTGACTACACCCTCTCCCACAGGGTGGCGTTACCGTTGCCGAAGCCGCCGCAGAGGGTGGCTACCCCGTACTTGGCGTCGGCGAAATCCGTCTTCATGATGTTGTTCAGGGTGATGACGATGCGGCATCCGGACTCCCCCAGGGGATGACCCAGCGCCAGCGCGCCGCCCCACACGTTGATGTTGTCGAAGGGGGCGTTGTGGCCGATACCCAGCTCTCGGATGACCGCCAGGGACTGGGTTCCGAAGGCCTCGTTGAGCTCCCAGACCCCGATGTCATTGACCGTGAGGCCCTTGCGCGCCAGCAGCTTCCGCACCGCAGGCACGGGCCCGATTCCCATGATGGTGGGATCGCAGCCCGCCATCACGCCGCCCGCGTACTTGATGGTGTAGGAGAGGCCCAGCTCGTCGGCCTTCTCACGGCTCATGAAAAGGGCGGCGCAGGCGCCGGTGGTGAGGGGGGAGCTGATGGCCGCGGTGACCACGCCGTCGGGGCGGAAGGCCGGTGCCATCTGCGCCATCTGCTCCAGGCTGGGGTTGTCCCTTATCCACTGGTCGCGGTCGCACATGAACTCGTTGCCGCTCTCGTCAAGCGCCTTCACCGGCACGATCTCGTTCTTGAACTTGCCGGCGTCGCGGGCCGCCGCCGCCTTGAGGTGGCTGTGGTACGCCATGAGCTCGGCGTCCTCACGGGAGATGTTATAGACCTGGGCGATCTTCTCCGCCGTGGGGCCCATGGGGAGCTCGGCCGGGTTGTAGTACTCGGCGATGCGCGGGGGGAAGTCCATGCCCATGGCCATGGGCACGTTCATCATGTCCTCCACCCCGGAGGCGATGAAGATGTCCCCCTCGCCGGCCATGATGGCGCGGCAGGCGTGCTCGATGCAGGACATCCCCGAAGGGCACTGCTGGTTCACGCCGTTGGTGGGCACGCTGTCCGGCAGGCCTGAGGCTAGCCACCCCAGGCGGGCTATGTCGTTCTGCATGCCGGTCTGGTTGGCGGTGCCGCAGAAGACCGCCTCCACGTCCTCGGGCTTCACCTGGGGGTTGCGCTCGAAGAGCGCCTTGTAAACGTAGGTGAGCAGCTCATCCGGACGCAGGTGCCTGGCCCAACCCTTCTCCGCGTGGGCCCTGAAGTTGGGGGTCCTTACCCCATCGACCAGGACGGCTTCTTTGATCTCTGCCATGTCTGATCTACCTCGCTTTCCGCTTTACTGCCGGGCTTTCCGCAAGCCCCGGTCAACTTCCGCCCTCCTATGGTTACCAAGAGGTAGCGATATTATAACAGATTCCCACAACCCCGAGGTGGGGTCACATCTTCGATCTTCGATGCGGGTTTACGTCTTGGAGGTAGGGTCGCGTCTTCGACATTCGATCGTCGCGTCAGATGCCGGGACATCATCTCGGGGGTTCGCCGCCCGGGTCCACGAATGACCTACAGATCATCAAATTGTTGCGAGGATTTAAGGCTCCAAGCCGCGACCCCCGAATGGTTATAAACGATCCATCCAAACACCTCTTTTTATGAGGATCCATGCTCTAGGCCGCGACCCACGGAGGGGTGGTCCCGAGGTTGAATCGGAACTTCCGAGCTGATTTTAAACTGAGTTCAGTAAAACTCCAGCAAGAGCCGGAGACATGATCGTTTACTCAGCCCGCCTTCTTAGCAACCCCGATTGCATCTATGGAGATGGGAGGGGATAGCTTCAAGGCATCCAGGATCTCCTTCTGCTCTGGATCGGGGCGCGCCGCAAGCTCGAAGGAGTAGTCCCCACAGGTCAAGGGGATCACCTGTAGACGATCCAGGCTGCGGATCGCGTGCTC